>JALZWJ010000118.1 GCA_023300065.1 Akkermansiaceae bacterium | reverse complement strand
TCCGCGGCAGCCCGTGGGCAAGCCTCGCCCGTCGCATCAAACTCCGCCAAAGACGCGATCAAGTCCTCGGCTCTACGCCTTCCATAAAGATGCAATTCCTCCCACTCAGGAGCCACCAGAGCACTCACAAAACGAGCATATCCTAGCGCCTGCACTTCCTTCAAAATCTTATCCCAACGCGTGCCCCAATGCTCGCCATACGTCCCGATCACCGCCATGAGCGGAGACATCGCGATCACTTCACGGCTGTAGGTATCCGCCGGATCAGCGAGCCACTTGATGAGCCGTGTGATGACGACGCCCACCGCATGATCGGTCCCCGGACTGCGCTGCCCGGCCTCGATAACATCGAAGCCCTCGGCCCGTAAAAGATCCGCGTATTCCTTCACCAATTTCCCCGTCCGCACGAGAACTCCGCAGCTCAGTTTCTTCTCGCCGATCCCCAGCCGCTTCAGGTCCGCGATGAGGAGTTCACCTTCATCATCCTTCGGCACCTCCACGACTTTCCCCTCACCCGAAACATCAGGAAAGGCCGACTCGTGATCCTTCCACTGCCATTCGTCACGCACTGATTTCCCGAAGAGTTTTTCGACCAAATCAAGGTTCCCGCAGACCGCATTCACAACTGCTAAAACGGCGGGACAGGAACGATAAGACGTATCCATCGGCTCCACCGTCAGCCCGTGCTCGTAGCGTTTCAGGACATCATCAAAGAGGCTCACGTCACCGCCACGCCACGCGTAGATTCCTTGCTTACGGTCACCGACCACGAAGAAACTGCCATCGCCATCCCCCACTGCTTCATCGATCAGGGGTTCCAGACCGCGCCACTCCGAGCGGCTGGTGTCTTGAAATTCATCGAGGAGCCAGTGGTCGTAGCGGCCATCGAGCCGGTAGTCGATCAGCTCGCGGCGGAGGCGCGCGTCCTCGCTCTGGCTCCACTCGCCGAGCAGGATTTTCACATCATCAAAACTCAGTAAGCCCCGCTTCCGGAGTTGGTTCAGGTGCTCTTGATCGATCTGCTCCATCAGCTCGCCGACCGCCTGAGTTTTGGCCACTGCGCTGGCCATCTCGCAATCGATCGCGAGACGGAAAAGCCCCTGCCAATTGATCCACTGCTCATAGGGAATGGTGAGCATTTTGCGCCCCTCCTTCACCTCGACCGGGCCGGGTTCCTCCAACACTTCTAGCAGGCGTTTCCCCAGTGTATTGAGCTTCAGAGACTTTCCGACGGTGTGGTTATCAAAATTCCCCAGCATGTCATTCCACCCCTTCGGCATCTCCTCATCACGGAGCGCTGCGATCAGTCCATCTTTCTGCGCGAGCCAATCATCGACCCGTGGGAGATCGGCAAAGACCGAGACATTCCCAAAGGCCTCCTTCCGCGCACCCGACTTCCAGATCCGGTGCCAAGTCCCAATAAAGTCCTCTAGCGAACGCTGCACCCCTTGCTGACCACGGCCCAATGTCGCCTTACGAAACGCATGGTAAAAGTCCTGCCGCTCACCAAAGCCATCGCGTAGAACACCTTGTAAAATTTCAGCCTCTGCGGTCTTGAGCCGTTCGCCTTCGAGCAGATCAAAGGTCCCCCCACTCAAGCCGAGCTCGTATTGGAACCCTCTCACGATACGCGAAAAGAAACCATCGAGCGTGGTGAGCTGAAGACGCGGGAGTGACTTGATCACTTTTTCCAGCACGGCCGGGACATCAACCTCGGCCCCGAGATCACGTGAGATCTCCTGCGCCTTCTCAGCACTCAGGCTCCCCACCGCCAATTTGGTCAGAACTGAATCGGCAAATTCCCCCGCCGCTTTCCGCGTAAAGGTCAGCGCGACCATCCGCTCTGGCTCGATGCCTTCCACGCCGATCTTCCCGATGACGCGGTTTCCTAATTGGTAAGTTTTTCCAGATCCAGCCGACGCCAGAATGAGGAGATTCTTTTCTAAAATGTTCATACTGTTGCTCCTCCTTCTTCTTTTTTCGCGAATGCTTCGGCTAACTCACGACCGTAGCCGAGGTCCTCGAATTCCTCATACTTCACTTTCTCAGCAGGCGGCCAAAAGACCTCATCCTGCACTTGTTTGACAATCCACTCGGCACACTCACGAGCCGAGACTTGCTCCTCTTCGCCAAAGTCCTCCCACGGCGTGATCTTCACATTCGCTCGATCCTGACCGAGCGCAAAGTAGCCGACCTCATCCACTTGGCCGAGGGCATCGGCATAAAATGGAACCTGCAGATTTGTCCAAATCTTCCCGCTCGGTGTCACCACCTCGTCCCCTTGCAGATGCACCGGCGGATCACCACGGAAGGATTTTTGATGCTCACCCACCACCGCTTTCGCCTCCTTGCTCGTCTTATAATCCAGCACGCGCACGCGACCATCATCGTGATGCTCGATGCGGTCGATCTGCCCCGTCACCACCGCGCCACTGATCTTTAGTTCGAAGTCTTTCTCCACCTGCACGATGCGCCACCCATCCGCGCGGATAGATCGGAAGAG
>JALZWJ010000117.1 GCA_023300065.1 Akkermansiaceae bacterium | reverse complement strand
CGCTGCAACTACATGAAGCAACAAAACGGCCTTGGCGCTGTCTTCCGCCTCATTCCGACCGAGATTGCCTCAATCGAGGACCTCAATCTCCCCATCGTCATTAAGGAATTCGGTCACATGCGCTCTGGCCTCGTGCTGGTCACCGGCCCGACGGGTTCTGGCAAATCCACCTCCCTCGCGGCACTCATCGACTACATTAACACGAACTTCAGCCGCCACGTCATCACGATTGAGGAGCCCATCGAATTCGTCCACACCAGTAAGCAGTGCATCATCACCCAGCGTGAGGTTCCCATCCAGACTCCAGAGTTCTCTGATGGTCTGCGGGCCTGCCTCCGTGAGGATGCCGATATCGTCCTCGTTGGTGAGATGCGTGACCTAGAGACCATCTCGCTCGCCCTCACCGCAGCGGAGACTGGCCTCCTCGTTTTCGGCACCCTCCACACCAACAATGCTCGTAAAACAGTAGACCGTATCATCGATGTCTTTCCCGCCGATCAGCAGTCCCAAGTCCGCACCATGCTCGCAGCCTCCCTCCGTGGAGTCGTCGCACAGCTCCTCTGTAAGCGGATCGACAAACCTGGCCGGGTCGCGGTGAATGAGATTCTCTTCGCCACTCCCGCCGTCGCCGCGATCATCCGAGAAGGTGCCACCCAAAAGCTCTACGACGTCATCATCGGCGGCAAGGCGCTGGGCATGCAATTTATGGATGACGCCATCTTCGAGAAGCTCCAACAAGGCATGATCTCTCCTCAGGAAGCCTACATGAAGTCCATCGAAAAAGGTCGCTTTGCCAAGTTCCTCCCCGAGGAAGACAAAGCCCTCGCCAACTCCGGCGGCGCCTAAGCAGACCTCGTTTTACCTTTTCAAAAGCCGGAGCACCCCTCCGGCTTTTTTGGGTCCACACCTTAACGTGAGACTCGCTGCACGAGGTGGGTCCGTAACTTCACGGGCGCATTTTCACCTTCAGTTTTTTTGATCACTTCAACCAGCTTCGGCAACAATTCGTCACTCAAGAGTTCAGCACTTTCCACCGTCACCTCAAATCCCCCGCCTCGCATCCGATTCGCTGAGACCAAGACCACTCCTTGCGGGAGCTTATCGATGATGGCCTGCTCCAGTTGCTCGCTCCGTGAAAGCCGGGAGAGGAGAACTGAGGTCAGAGGCACCGCCAGCCCGAGGCAAACGAGGACGAGGACAATGAGGCTACGTCTCCCCCATGCTCCCGCTTTCTGATTCCCCGAGATTCCCGCGAGGGTGAAATTCAATCCTGCCCCGAGAACAATGGCCACGATATTGGTTCCGAAAAGGAGTGCGGCACCCAGAGCTACGGAAGTCTGGCCCATCGCTAGACCAATCCCTACCGTTGCGATCGGCGGAACTAAGGCCGCGGCAATCGCCACTCCTGCGAGGGCTCCGCTTAGCTTCGGCCGGGCGATGCAATACGAGGCCGCGATTCCTGAAACAAAGGCAATTCCTAGATCGAGGGCATTTGGCTCCCCCCGCATCCTCAGCTGGTCGGTGAGGCCAAGATTGAGCCAGCGAGCGAAAAAACCCATCGCAACACTGAGAGCGAAGGCGAAGCAAAACCCCCGACCCACCGCACCGAGAGCGCGACGCGCGAGCGGCCAATTTCCCTGCACCAAAGAAAGCCCAGTTCCGATCAAAGGCATCATTAACGGGGCCACCAACATCGCGCCGATCACGACTGCTGCGGAATTAACAAGAAGCCCCATTCCGGCGATCGCAGTGGCCAGCATCATGAGCGCGGCGAAGTCAAAACTCCATCGGGACTTGGACTCGACTTCATCAAAGAGGGCGAGCCGTTCCAGCCGATTTAACTGCGGGATATTGACTTGAATGAGTCTCTCGACACCTTCCCGGAAACGATGCCCCCTCGTCCGCTCTGCACGAATCACGCCCATTGTGAGGCCGCCCTCCGTCTTCAGAAGTCGCTCAGGCAGGATGCCGAACAGCTTCCGCCGCAAGGTCCCCGCCCCACTTGCCCCCACAATGAGCATTCCGTAGGATTCAACTTCCATCTCCGCGCTCAGCGCTTCGCCAAAGTGCTGTCCCAGCCTCACTCGGATCAGAACATTTTCGGGATCTAAGCCGGCTTTTTTGATCAGCTTCTGAAGGTGATGATGGCCCACCTCTACCGAAAGATCATCAACCTCAGCCCGCATTTGAAAAGCGACGACCCCATCCTCGGTAAGAGCATCAGCCAGCTTCAGCGCCCGCCGTGAATGCCGGCCACCCGCGCAGGGCACGAGAATCCGGGCATCCGTGCTGGCCAGTTCATCACTCACGCGCACCGCTAGAACTTGGCAGGTCACATGCTCAAAGATATCGACAGCAAAGCGAGCCTCAGGATCATCGGAAGGAGCCTGAACCTCTTTCCCAATGATGAGGAGGCTGGGCGAGACCTCCTTCGCGGCATCCAGAACATTCCGTTTACGGGCCGTCCCCCTCAGATCTCTAACCTCGGAAACAGCGAGACCGTCTAACTCAGCCAACCACTCTGACTCACCTTTTTCAGAGTGAGCCAGCCATAGCTCTAGCGGCTCCTGTAGCGCCCCCGCGACTCGGAGGCCAAATGCCTTTAACGCATGAGCCTCCTCCAAACTCCGAATGACGACACAGACTGACATTTATCCTTTCCCAAATTTACGATCTAAATCCTGATAGGAAATCTGCACCAACGTAGGCCGTCCCGCTGGATCACAATACGGAAGATCACAACGAAAAAGATCTGCGAGCAGGTCCGGTAATGATGAGACGCTCCAACCATCTTGCCGTGCGGCAACTTGGCAGACCTTCGCGCAAAATCCCTCATAGGCCAGCCGCTTCACCTTCGAGGCTCCATCACGATCAATGACGAGGTCCACCAACTCGATGAGTGATTTTTTCACCCCCTCCGACTCCAAAAAAGCGGGAGCCGAGGAGATGGTCACAGTCTGTCCTCCAAAAGATTCGAGACTGAACCCAGCCTGATCAAAGTGCTCGCGGTGCCTCATTAAAAGATCGACCTCCCGCACGTCCAACTCCACCAAAACCGGAACCAAAAGCCCTTGTGAATCGATGCGATCTCCCCCCTCTAAAAGCCGTTCGTAAAAGATACGCTCCCGAGCGGCCTTCGGCTCTAGTAAAACCAACCCTTCCTCGCCTTCTAGAAGTGCGTAACGATCTGAAAGCGCGCCAACAATGCGGAAGTCTGGAGCCGCCACCTCGTCTTCACCCTCAACTCCAACTTCTAACTCTGGCTGCTCCTCATGCCGCCATGCTAACTCTTTCGCTGGCGGCGCAGGGCTCTCCACAACCACGTTTGGGGTGGTCGCTTTGTCTCGAACCACCTGCTGAGATCCGCCGACCACATCCAGCCGCACGCTTGGTTGAAAATCGGTTGCTGGGACTGCGACCTCCGCCGGTCGTAAAGCGCCCTCGACCGCATCCATGATGGCGATCCGAACCTGCGCGGGATCGGCAAAGCGCACCTCGCGTTTTGCGGGGTGGACATTCACGTCGACCATCGCTGGATCCATCGAGATCCATAACCACGCTGCAGGTTGTAACCCTTCCTGCAGTCCTCCTTTAAAGGCCTCTTTCAAGGCTCGTGAAATCGTATTATCCTCTACTGGCCGTCCATTTAGAAAGACGTATTGATGCTTCCGCCCCCTCCGCGCGAAGGTGGCGGGTAAAAGGGCCCCCTCAATGACGGTGCCCCGCCTCTCATGGCGCGGCACCTCGATGAGCGCCTTACCGGACTCCCCTCCCGTCATGGCCTCGATACGGACCCGCCGGTCGGTGGTGGCGGGAAGATCCAGCACGGTCCGCCCATCCTTACGCAACACCCAGCCGATCCCTGGGGTACATAAGGCGTGGAGCCGGATCTGATGTTCGATGTGTGCAGATTCGGTCGACTCTGCTTTAAGAAATTTCTTACGAGCAGGGACATTGTAAAAGAGATCTCGTACTTCAATGCTGGTCCCCATCGAGCACCCCACGGCCCGTGGTTCGCGCAGCGTGCCACCCTCGACTTTCACCTCGGTGCCTTCCACCGCATCAGCCTCACTCGTCAACATCGTGAACCGGGCGACACTTGCGATGCTGGGCAAGGCCTCGCCCCGGAATCCTAAGGTCGCGATACCATTGAGATCTTCAGAGGTCCGGAGTTTGCTCGTGGCGTGGCGTTCGAGCGAGCGCACGGCATCCGCCGGACTCATCCCGCAACCATCATCGCGCACGCGTAACATCGCGACTCCTCCGCGTTGGATCTCGATCTCGATCTTTCGCGCTCCGGCATCGATGGCATTCTCCACCAGCTCCTTAATGACACTCGATGGGCGCTCGATCACCTCACCAGCCGCAACTTGGCTGGCCAGAGTCTCGGACATCACTTCCACCGTCGGCATGGCGCAACCTTAAGCCCTTACCCTCACGGGTCAGTCACAAAAACAAGAGATTCGCCTTACTCATTGATTTCACGATACCACGCCTCCATCGCGATCTCATGGAAGCCATCGCGGAAGTAACGATAATCGCCAAGCGAGGCGGGAAGTTTGAATTCCTCGGCTGCTTGGTCTGAGGACATCCCCTTCTCCTGACTTGCCCGAGCATGATCTCCGATTTCTAAGAGAAGGTTTTGATAAGACTGGGTTGAGGGGGAGTCAGCTTTCCGAACACTGCCATGACCGGGGACAATCGAGCCCCCAGCTGTCTTCAAAATATCCCCCACCGATTGAATCCACTGCGAGGGCGAAGATGACATGAAATTAGGGAAGATCCCGTCCCACATCAGATCGCCCGCAAAGGTAATGCCGCTCAGATCATCTGTAATAACGAGATCGCTCGCGGTGTGTCCACTCATCGGCGTGATCGTCACGGACCGCCCACCCAGATCGAGCGTGAGAGGCTTATCTTCATCGGTGATGATGGCGGAGGCATCGGAAAAATAACCGCCCCATTTATTGAGCGTGGAAATCGAGAGGTCAGGATTGGTAGGATGAGGAGCTGTTTTGCGGTAATTCTCGAACGCTAACTTACGAGTCGTCTGAGTCATGATCACCTCGGGATTTGCGCCATTTCTCATGAAGGCGCGGGTCCCGCCGAGGTGATCGAAGTGGAAGTGGGTATTCACGACGTGGGTCGGCAATCGCCCCGTGAGAAAGAGGCAGGCGTCTGCCATGTAAGAAGCCCCAGCTGGGGTTCGGTAAGAATCGATCGCGATGATCTTGTCTTTCCCCACGATCAACCCGCCATTCGAGTGGGTGGTGAGGTCCCCTGCTTTTCCATCCTTCGTGAATGGCGTCGAGATCAGAGCATAAACGCCATCATGCAATTTCTCGACCCGCGCAAATGCCTTCTCGCCAATCTTGTTCCCCGCAATCTCCCGTCCGTAGGCTTGGCGAGACCCTAAGGGGGAAAGCAGGAGCGTTGCAGAGAACCCGCAGGAAGTGCCAAAGCAACGTTTCAGAAAAGAACGGCGATCTTGATCAAGCATGCCAGAGGG
>JALZWJ010000116.1 GCA_023300065.1 Akkermansiaceae bacterium | reverse complement strand
ACGCTCATGTATTCCGCGACGTTCTCGGCGGAGGCGAATTTGGTAACCCAGAGACTCCACGCGACGTTCCCCCCGGCCTTGGCGATGCCGTGGAGGCCCAGCCCGATGTAAAGGGCCCAGAGTCCATCCCCCATGAAGTAGCAAAGGATGCCAGCGGCGAAGATGAGATTGATCAAACAGCGTAGGACATAGAAATCCATACGATCAAAAAGACGCCCCCAGAAGAGCACGAAGATGAAAAAGCAGGTCTCTGGAATGACGGTGGTGATGATGCTGACGTGCCCCTCACTGAGGTCGAATCCGTATTCCTTATTACTGATGTATTCGACGAAGAGGGAGAAGCAGAGGAGATTGCCAAAGCCGAGGATCATCCACGAGGTGAGGAGCTTACGGAAGCGGTCGTCTTGACCAACGTGGCGGAAGGCATCGAAGAGTTTGACCCGCTTGGAGCGGTTCAGGGTGACCTTCTCCATCGCCATCACGACTCCAGCCATGAGAAAGGAGGCGGCGGCGTAAATGGCGAGAAGGAACGGATAGTAGTCGAGGGACTTGGTCAGGATGAAGCCGAAGAAAAAGGCGGTGCCAATCGTGAAGGCTTTGCGAAGGAAGGCGGTGATGGAGAAGAGCCGTCCCCGGACATCATCAGGGTAATGACGTCGATAAATCTGGGAAAAGAGTGGGACATTTAAGGTTAGTGTGACCAGAGCGATCACCATCCCTACGAGGTAGATTTCAAAACGATCCCCCGCCAAGGCGCTGATGGTGAAGCCGACTCCCGAGGCACAAAAAACGAGGGACAACATGGTGTTCACACTCAGTCCACTGCGGCGCACGGCTTGCACGACAAAAAGACTGAGGAGGAGACCGAGAGCCGGAAGCGAGACAAGAGTGGCCTTAGCGAGCGGCCCGGCTTCAAAGACACGGTTCGCGAGGAGGATGGAGAAGGTGGTGCCAAAGGTCTCCACCACGCCTGCAGGAAGAGCCCGTAAGCTCTCCAACTGAAAGGTCTTTTTGCGATAGCCGCCGTCAGGCACTCTCGCCTCCTTTTTCCGATGGCTTCGCGGCGAGCCACCAATAGAAGACGGCACTCACGAGGAGGCCGGCGAGCCCCACGTGGAGGACTTGAATGAAAGCGTGAATCCCAGAGGTGCTCAAGATTAGGCCCATCACCATGAGGGCCCCGACGAGGGTGAGGACCAGGCGCGGGACAAATCCCTGCCACTTTACTTTCAACCCCAGCCAAAGGGCTGCGAGGAGAATGGCCCAAGAGAAGCTACGATGGATGAGGTAGAGTGAGCTTTCAGAAATCTCAGCAATCCAGCTGGCACGTGAGCCAACCCCGCGCTCCATTTGGAGTCGATCCGTCATCTCGCGGATCTGGGACCCGAGGGCCCACTCGGCCATGACGCAGGCGAGAAGGACCATGACCTGAATCCGCGAGGTCTGCGGAATCTGGGTGCGCGGTGCCCCCACCCTCCCAGCGGCCCAGAGGATGTAGGTGAGGACGAATAAAAGCGCAAAGGCCAAAGCCATGTGAGCTGTCACCACGCCCGTGTGGAGGCCGCTGGCCACCACCACGATCCCGAAAAGAGCATTGATGATGACGAGGGTGAAGGAGGCGATCCCGTATCTCGGCAAGCGCTTTGTCCGAAGGCATGCGATCATCAGGAGGAAGCTGGCCAAGGCCATGGGGGTGGCGAGGAGGCGGTTGAGGTATTCGATCCAAGTCTGCCGCGCATCGAATTCTGCGATGAGTGAATCCACCGTGATGTCATCCGGGTCCCGACCGAAACGCTTGGCAGCTTTTTTGAAACGCGGGATGTCGGCCGCCAGCTTTTCGCGATCCACTTGATCCACACTCGTCGGTGGGATCAATTGTCCCCAGCAAGTCGGCCAATCTGGGCATCCCAAACCAGAGCCCGTCACCCTGACCACGGCTCCCGCAAAAATGAGAACGATCAGAAGAATGATCGAGGTCAAAGCCAAACGTTGCACACCGGTTTTCCGCACAGGCCGATGGTAACGCATCGCCGGGCGATGACAACCATGGTCACTCAACTTTCGCTCTCTGCTGGGTGGGACTTGTTTGAACGCCTCGTCATCCGCTTCCGATAACCGAAAGGAAGGCCGATTCTCAAATAATCAAACAGAGAGAAAAAGCGGATTTCTAACCCTGTTTCTCGGGAGCGGCGGCGCTGAGATTGATCTCGTCGGGGATGAGGTGATCTTCGTCACCTGAGGGGGCGGGTTCCTCGGGGGTGAGCAAGGGGTGCCTTTTTTCCTTGGTGATTGCGACGGCCATCCAGCGGAGTTCTTCCGAGTTATCCAGCATGACCTTTAGGACCATGGTGAGCGGGACGGCGAGAAACATCCCAACCGGTCCCCAGACGAAGCCCCAGAAGAGAACCGATACGATGACGACGAGAGTCGAGAGCCCGAAACGGCGCCCCATGAGCATGGGCTCAAGGAAGTTTCCGAGGAAGACGTTGATGGAGACATAACCAACACCGACGGCGAGGGCGCTGGGTCCCCCATCGACGAGATAAGCGAGAATGAAGGGCGGGACACCTGCGATGATGGAACCGAGGACGGGGATGAAATTAAAGGCGAAGGCGACGATTCCCCAGAGGATAAAAAAGTCCAACCCAGCAGCCCAGCAGAGGAAGCCGGCAAGGACTCCCGTGACGAGACTGACCACCGTTTTCATGGCAAGGTAACGCTGGATGTCAGCGGTCGCACTCATGATCCGGTCGAGATTAGGGCCATTTGCATCTAGAATGGCATTCACCCGCCGTCCGAACATGCGAGCTTCACTGAGCATAAAGACAGTGAGGATGAGGATGAGGAGAGTGGAACCTAAAAAGGATGCGACACGGACCGCGACGTCTTTGCCCACATCGAAGGGGTTTACGCTTTCGCCGATTTGCTGGGGAATCTGAATGGTGGCGTATTGACGCACCTTCTCTTCCGCATCTGAGACGTTCCATTTTTCGAGAACCACGACGGCAGATTGAGAGACCTCCTCGATCTTCTCATTCATAGCGGGAAAGTATTTGTCCTGCCACTTCGCATCCAAGTCCCCCATCAAGGCGATCACGATGACTACGATTCCGGTCAGGAAGCCGAAGTCGACGAGAACAGTGAGGAGAACCGCGATGGGGCGAGGCACCTTACGCTTACGGAGCGAGGAGGTGATGGGGAAAGAGACGGTCGCGATGAAAGCCGCGAGCAGCACAGGGATAAAGAAATCCTGAGCCAGTTTGAGGCCCGCCACGAGAATAACCACAGCCGCAGCGGTCACAAGAATGCGTGTCGCTTGGAGTTTCGATTCGTCGGTGGACATCAAGATAGGGCAGGTTTGTCAGGATGACATTACCTTAGGTGGTTAAGAATTCTCGCTTCTACGTGAAAAAAGATCGATAAAAATCGACCGACAGTTGGTCGTTTTCTACCGATTCACAAGGATTCAATCTCTTTTGACCGAAGTTTCAGACTGATTAGGCCTTCAAAAAACCGGTCAACGGGCTGGTCGCAGAAGCGGAGTCGATGATACCGGGAAGTCCCATTTCAAAGGCATCGCGCCCGGCTTCGACCGCTTTTCTGAAGGCCACCCCCATACGACAGGGATCTGACGCGATGGCGATGGCGGTGTTTACAAGGACGGCATCAGCGCCTAATTCCATGGCCTCGGCGGCATGACTGGGGGCACCGATTCCGGCATCGACGACAACTGGCACGATGGCTTGATCAACGATGATACGGATTTGATCGCGAGTGGAAATCCCTTTATTACTCCCGATGGGAGCACCGAGCGGCATGACGGTAGCGGTGCCGACTTCTTGGAGTCGCTTTGCAAGAACAGGGTCCGCATTGATGTAAGGCAACACGGTGAAGCCCTCTTTCACGAGGATTTCCGCAGCCTTCAGGGTCTCAATCGGGTCTGGCAAAAGGTAAGTGGGATCTGGGTGGATCTCTAACTTAACCCACTTCGGTAAACCTGCGGCTGCGGCGAGGCGAGCAAGCCGCACAGCTTCCTCGGCATCCATCGCGCCACTGGTGTTTGGAAGGAGGAGGTATTTCTCGGAGTCGATGAATTCGAGAATGTTGGCAAAGGGATCGGCCTGACCGGTGAGGTCAGCCCGACGCAAAGCAACGGTCACGATTTCAGTTCCCGATGCCGCGAGGGCATCACTCATGAGCTCGTTCGAGGGGAATTTCCCTGTCCCGAGCATGAGGCGAGAGTTGAACTCCCGCCCCGCAATGATCAATGGTGATGCCATAGTCGTGGTTGTTTAGGAAGGGATGAGGTCTTTGACTGCCTCACGCTCTTCACTGAGTTCAGCGACTGAGGCATCGACCTTAGCACGTGAAAAGGCATCGAGCTCCACGCCTTGCACGACACTCCATTTCTGGCCATCGGAGCGGATAGGCATGGAAGCGATGAGGCCCTCTGGGATGCCGTAGGAACCATCAGAGCAGACAGCGACACTGGTCCAGTCCCCTTCAGGAGTGGGAGTGGTGAGGGAGCGCACGGTATCGACCACGCCATTGGCTGCAGAAGCAGCGGAACTTTGGCCACGAGCTTTAATGATCGCGGCACCACGCTGCTGAACGGTGCTGATAAACTCACCTTCGAGCCAAGCACGATCGCTGATGACGTCAGTCACGAGCTTGCCATCGATGCGGGCGTTGGTGAAATCAGGATACTGCGTGGCGGAGTGGTTCCCCCAGATGCAGAGATTAGAGACGGCGCTATTGTGAACCCCAGCCTTGGCGGCCAGCTGGCTCTTGGCGCGGTTTTCATCGAGACGAGTCATGGCAAAGAACTGATCATTCGGGATGCCGGCGGCATTGTTCATGGCGATGAGGCAATTCGTGTTGCAGGGATTTCCGACGACGAGAGTGCGCACGCCAGGAGCGGCATTAGCAGCGATCGCTTGGCCTTGACCGGTGAAGATCTTGCCGTTGATGCCGAGAAGGTCGGCGCGTTCCATACCCGCTTTACGTGGCACCGAACCGACGAGAAGGGCCCAATCAGAACCGCGGAAACCCTCGGCAAGATCGCAGGTTGGAACGATCTCATTGAGAAGAGGAAAAGCGCAATCATCCATCTCCATCACGGTGCCTTCGAGCGCGCCCATGGCTGGCTCGATTTCGATGAGACGAAGGTTAACGGGCTGATCCGGGCCGAACATGGAACCGGATGCGATGCGTGTGAGAAGAGCGTAACCGATTTGACCGGCGGCGCCTGTAACGGAGACTGTAATAGGAGCTTTCATACTGACGCTTTCCTTACTCCCCTGACGCGGCAAGGTCAATGGAATGTCAGTCGGAAACTTTCTAAAGCGGCCAAATAACAGGAATCAAGAGGCTAGCGACAATCCAAAGAATGACCGCGAGGGGGAAGCCCGCTCGAAAGAAGTCCCCGAACTTATAACCACCGGCACCGTAAACGAAGGTGTTTGTCTGAT
>JALZWJ010000115.1 GCA_023300065.1 Akkermansiaceae bacterium | reverse complement strand
GAGCCTTGTCAGGTCGTTGTTAATAGTCCGGATTAAACTTCCCGTTATAGCCCGGTCGGTAGAGGTGGACTTTTAGGATCTCCGCCATGATGGGGAAGTGCTTGTCGTGGGCCAGGACTGCTGCGCCTTTTTCCTGTGCGACGGTGGCGATCAGGACATCATTCCAAGGGACGGTGTGACCTTCCGAGCGGAGGAGGGCGTAATTGGCAGCACCTTTCCTCCAGAGTTTCTGGTCGTTGGTGACGTATGGGATGATGTCGAACCAGGCTTTGATTTTGGCGAGCTCGTTCGTTCTCGCTCCTCCCAAAAATTCTAATTCGACAGGCCCGCAAAGAGCGCCCTCGTAGGCATCGAGGAGGCCTTTCACGGCAAGTTTGGTGGGGAGATCTCCGTCTCGGCGGAAGAAGTCTACCCACGCGCTGGTGTCGATGATGACCACAATATGCGAGGGGTTAACGGTCTGTGGCCTCAAGCTCGTCATTGGTCATTGGGTAGTCGGCAAAGCCGCCCTCCATGACCAAGTTCGCAAATTTTTTGACCATCTCACGTTTGACGTATTCAGCGGTCGCCTTGGTGATCGCTGGTCCTTTTTTGGTCTCACCAGTCAGTTCCATCGCGTTCTCCAAGACTTCATCGTCAATCTCGATCGTTAATCTCATGGTTGGAATCTAGGCATTATGGTGATAAAGTAAATAGAAAAATACTCTTTTTGAGTATTTTGTTACTCTTTGGACTGCGGGACGATTTCGTAGAGGAGGGCGTTCTTCTTGAGGAGATACTGCTTTGCGAGGGTATTGAGTTCTTCAACTGTTACTTTGCCGTAGTCATCATCACGGGTGCGGGCCCAGTCGAGTTTATAGGGCTGTTCTTGGCTGCTGCCTAGCACTGTTGCGAGCCAGTAGCCGTTGTCGCGGAGGCTTTCCTTTAGACCGGATTCGATGGGCTTGAGTGAACGTTCCAGTTCATCTTGGGTCACACCTTCGGTTGCCATTTTATCGGCAAGGGTGATCATGAGTTCGCCATACTTTTTGGTCTCCTCGGGTTTGACCTGTGCCATGGCCTGAAGGTAACCAATCTCGAGTTCGCCACTTGGGGAGGCACTGGCGCGGGGGCTGTAGGAGCCGCCGAGCTTCTCGCGGATCTCCTCGCGCAGGCGGTCGCTGAGGATGGAGGCTAGGATGTTGAAGCGGCGAGTCGTCTTCACGTCTTTACCAGTGGCCGGGATCTGCCAAGTCACGACTGCTGCGGCATTCGGGATCTTGGAGTCGAAGGTCAGCTTCATGGCATTCGGGCTGGTGGGAGCATTGATCTTACGACGCTTGGAGAAGTCCGGCTTCGTGGTCTTACGGTCGGGGAGAGCTCCGAAGGTTTTCAGGATCAGAGGGAGGGCGATTTCTGGGTTGAGGTCGCCAACGAGGGTGAGTTCCAGCGGGGCGTCCTTGAAGGCGGGCATAACCCAGTTTTTGGCCATCTCGCTGGTGTAGGAGAGGGCTTTTTCTTGTGCTGGGAAGTCGAAGCGGAAGTCTCCTCCGTAAAGGTGGTGGGACATTTTGACCATCGCGCCTTGCATGGAGTGCTCTAGCTGCTTGTAGAGCATGGGGAGGGCCATCTTAAACATGCGCTCGCCTTCTGGGCGGAAGCCAGGATCGGTGAGGTAGGCGCACATGAGCTGGAGCTGGAGTTCTAGGTCCTCTGGAGTGGTGCGTCCGCTGAGTCCGAAGTCGGCCTCGCCAATTCTAAAACCGATTCCGACGTTCTTCCCTGCGAGGATTCGTTGGAGGTCATCGGCAGAATGTTTCCCAAGTCCACCGGCCTCAAGGATGGCGCTGGCGAAGCGGTCTAACCCGGCGGCATCGGTTGGCTGAGTGAGCTGGCCGGAGCCGAAGCGGGCCTGGATGCTGATGGAGTTCTGCTGGAAGTCGGTCTGCTTATAGTTCACGCGGACGTTGTTCGAGAGCATGAGCTGGGTTGCTCCGAGGTCCTTGATCTCAGTTTTTTGAGTCACGGTTCCGGTGGTGCCGAAATCGGTGTAGGCGAAGGGGGCGAGCTTCGTTTCAGTCGGTGCAGTGACCTCGGTCTCGCCGCTCTTGAGGAAGATTGCTTTGAGTTCCTCGGCTGCTCCTTCAGGTGCTTCTTGTGTCGTTAAGACGAGCGAGAGATCTGAGGTGTCCCAGAATTCATTAAAGGCGTTTTGGCAGGCCTCGTTGGTGACTTTCGCCAAAGCTCCTTTCACCAATGCGAGATTGGCTTCAGGTGTCGTGAAGACATTTTTCTGACCAATCGCACCTACAAATGACATCGCGATTCCTGGGGACCGGCGAGTGCCTTTTCTCTTCACCGCTTCTTCTGCTCCGTTGAGGATGTTGGCTTTTGCTTCGTCGAGTTCATCTTGCGTGAAGCCGAATTTGACGGCCTTACGGAGCTCTTGTTCCAAGACAGGAACCGCTTGCTTCCATTTGCCTTCGGCAGGGGTGATTTCAAGGCCGCCTTGCTCGATTGCTCCAAACAGGACCGAGCGCCCAGCGCCACCGCCGAGGATGGGGGTGCCTTCTTGCTTAGCGAGGACCTCGAAGCGACGGTT
>JALZWJ010000114.1 GCA_023300065.1 Akkermansiaceae bacterium | reverse complement strand
TCTTAACTATTTTTTAAACGATGCCTGCAGGGCGGCCATCGTTCCGTGCGTTGTCTCAAGTTAACCTCGATCCTCGCAATTGCGTGATTCTTTTCGCAAGGAATTCGACAAATTGAAACTGAAAATCTTCGAGGAATTGAAGCTGATGATTACGAGTCATCCAGAATCAGTGCCAAATCGACATTCGGCGGCGATATTGTGAAAAAGGGCGGGGTTTTGGGAGGGGAGTTTTTTTGGGGAGGGGCGATTAGAGGTCCCAGAGGTAGGCTTCTAGGGCGGTGCGGTCTTTTTTGGGGAGGGCTTTGTAGGCTTTGATGGAGTCGGTGGCTTCGCCGCTGTGCCAGAGGATGGCTTCGGCGAGGGTGCGGGCGCGGCCATCGTGGAGGAGTTGGATGGGGTTTTGGTTGGCGGCTTTGAGGGTGTTTTGGTAGGTGACTTTGGTGTCGCCGGGGCGGAAGGTGCCGATGTGGTCATGGGCGGCGTGGCGTTTGTTTTTTAAGGCCCAGAGTGGGGCGGTGCGCCATTTGCGGGCGAGGGGTGAGGGGCCGCTATCGGCTAAGCTATCTCCCATGTCATGGAGGAGAAGGTCGGTGAAGGGGTGGATGGTTTGTTGGGCGAGTTCGGGGAATTTTGAGTCACCGGTGCGGAGGGTGGGGGTGTGGCATTGTTGGCAGTTGAGGGTGTGGAAGATTTTTTCGCCGAGGATGACGTCGGGGTGCTCTGGATTGGTGCGGGGTGGGACGCCGAGGAGAGAGACGTAGGCCTCGAGCTGGGCGAGGGCAGGTGAGTTGAGTTTCTTGACGCCTAGGTCTTGGCGGAGGGCGCTTTGGTTTTGGGAGTCGACGGTGGGTTGGCCGGCTTTCCAGCCGAAGCGGCCGATTTGTCCATCGACGAGGCGCGGCTGGCCGGATGATTTTTTGGCAAGGGCGTGGATTGTTTTTTCGGGGACGGCTTGGAGGAGTCCTGCGCCGATGATGGCGGGTGGGGTGCGGGGGGAGATGGCGGGGGTGGGTTGGCCGTCGATGTGGAAGATGGGTTTGGAGAGCTGGACGGTGGAGCCATCGTCTAGGGTGACGGTGTGTGTTTGGTAGCGGGCGATGGTGAGGGTGCCTTCGGGGGCGTCACCATCGGTTTGGAGTTGGGTGCCGTGGGGGGAGTTTGGGTCGGTGAGGCGGAGGAGGGTGGTGTGGATGGGTTTGCCGAGGGCGGGGAGGAGGGCCCCGCCATTGTGGATGTGGCAGCTGTTGCAGGAGTGTTGGTTATAGGATTTGCCGGCGAGGCCGCGGCGGGCGGCTTCCATTTCTGCAAAGAAGACGGAGGGTTTGTCGTCGGAGGGGTCGCTGAGGTGTTTTCCGGTGACCATGTCGGTGTGGAACCAGGTGCGACCGGTGAGGAAGGCTTGCGCGTTTTTTGGGTGGAGGTTGTGGGCGTGTTGTTGGAGGGCGGACCATGGCTCGACCCGGGTGGTGGGGGTGGTGGTCCAGCCGCCGGTGTAGTGTTGGGGGGTGGCGGGTTGATTTGGGGATGCGAGGTTGTCGATGAGGAGGCCGGGGGTGCCGATTTTGATGCGGAAGAACTCGGAGTAGTAGGCGAAGAGGTTATGGGCGTTGCGCTGTTTTTGTTTGGCCCAGCCGGGGTGGGTCTCGGTGTTGAAGAAGCGGAATTCGAAGGTGAGTTGTTTGCCGATTTTTAGGTCATCGGGGTTTTGGTGGAAGGAGAGGGCGTTGAGCTCTTGTTTAAAATGGGTGTAGCCACCGAGGTGGGTCATGCGGGCGTTGATGGCGAATTTACTGCGCTCGGTTTCGTGGCCGAGTGGGTCGCCGCGGTAGATGGCGGAGAAGTCAGCGCCGCGGTTTGGGGTGTAGTCTTGTGGCCATTCGGTGCGGAGGGTAAAGATGATGCGGTCCTCTCCGCGCGGGGTGTAGTCCTCGACTTTGAACCAGGCGCGGCGGCCCTCCCAGTAGAAGGGGTTATATTTGGCGAAGTCCATGTCGTTTTCATGGCGGCGGCGGACCCGGATTACGCCCTCGGTGATGGCGATGCCATCTACGATGCTGACATTGATA
The DNA here is from genome assembly GCA_023300065.1 of Akkermansiaceae bacterium. GTDB lineage: Bacteria > Verrucomicrobiota > Verrucomicrobiia > Verrucomicrobiales > Akkermansiaceae > SW10. The sequence continues at coordinate 3,322 of JALZWJ010000114.1, read as the reverse complement.
CGCTGGCCGATCTCTTGGTCCGTCTTTTCTGCGTGTAGGGGGGCGAGGGCGAGGGAGATGAGAATGAATAGCCCGAATTTCATTTGTGATAGTTGCCGAGGTTGATGTGGGATTGCAATGCTAGAAGATGGGGGGATGGTTCAGAGGGGGCGTCGATTCTGGTCCTTTTGCGTTGAGGCGGGGGGGGAAGTGGTGTTTGTTTTGTTTAAAGATGGCGACTCGGAGAGAAGACCGGCTGCAGATGGCTTTGCAGGCCTCGAAAGAGGGGATCTGGGATTGGGATTTGGTGCAAAAAACCATCTACTATTCCCCGCGGGTGTATCGTTTTCTGGGATATCGTAAGAGCGAGATCCCACACCTTTTTGAGGACCGTAAATTTCAGATGGATGAGGCGTCTGCGGCGGCGGTGGATGAGGCTCTGCGCCGGGTGATCCAGGAGGGGGAAGATCTTTTTGCGGTGGAGCCGAAGGTGAAGACTGCGAAGGGGGCGTGGAAGTGGTTCCGGGTGCGTGGCACGCCGGTGCGTGATGCTCTAGGAAAAGTGATCCGGATTGGGGGGAGCTTGATCGATATTTCAAAACGGATGGCGGCGGAGCAGGAGCTGGCGGAGGAGCGCCATTTGATCAAGACGCTCCTAGATAGCATTCCGATGAATGTTTATTTTAAGGATGAGGAGTCACGCTTTGTGTTGGCAAATTTGCCGACGGCACGGAAGATGGGGGTGAGTGGCCCTGAGCATTTGTTAGGGATGAGTGATGCGGATTTCTTTAGCGATGAGCATGCGGAGAATGCACGCGCCGATGAGGAGAAAATCATGCGGACGGGGAAGGGGTTTACGGACCGGACGGAGCACGAGAGGTGGGAGGAACGTGATGATACGTGGGTGAAAACGACGAAGCACGCTTGGGTTGGCCAGGATGGTGCGATTAAGGGGACCTTCGGCGTGACGAGTGATATTACGGAGCTGGTGCTGACGAAGGATGAGCAGGAGAGGATCGCCTCCGAGTTAGATGGTCAGAATGGTACGATGGAGGAGGAGCGGCAGTTGATGCGCTTGGTCATCGATAATGTGCCGTTGCATATTTATTTTAAGAACCCTGATCACCAATTCCTGATCGCGAATCAGTCGATCGCGAAGTGGTTCGGCTTTGAGAAGCCGGATGAGCTTTATGATAAGAGTGACCGGGATATTTTCTTAGAAGAGCACTGGCGCCAGACTGAGGCGGATGAGGCTCAGATTATGGCGACGGGGGAGCCGATGGTGGGAGTGATCGAGCAGGAGAGGTGGCAAGAGAGGTCTGACGGAAGAAGGGATACTTGGGTCATGACCTCGAAGTATCCTTGGCGGGATAGCGAGGGAAAAGTGGTGGGGACCTTCGGGGTATCGAGCGATGTTTCTGACCTGATGAGGGCGCAGCAGAAGTTAGAGAATTTGGCCCAAACCTTTGAGGCAAAGAACCGTGAGATGGCAGCGGAGCTGAAGCTGGCCCGTGAGGTGCAGCTGGCTCTCTTGCCGGATGAATTTCCTACGGTGGTGGGCGGTGGGATGACGCTGAACTTTGGCCGCCTTTATCGGCCCGCGGCGGATTTGACGGGGGAGTTTTTTGAGGTCTTGCCCTTGGGGCCGGATCGGGTTGGTTTTTTGATTTGTGAGGTGGTGGAGCAGGGGGTGAGGTCGGCCTTAATTGTGTCGATGCTACGTGGGTTGATCGAGAAACAGATGGGAACTGCTGGGAATGCGGGGGAATTTTTGACGGGGCTGAACGTGGGGATGGCTCATTTATTGGTAAAGTCGGGCTTGGGAATCCAGGCGACGGCGTTCTATGGGGTGATGGATTTATCGGCGGGGGAGGTGCAGTTGTCGGTGGCAGGGCATGTGAATCCGATTGCGGTCTTTGTGGATGGGGTGCGCCAGCTGGTGCTGCCAGAGCAGGCACGGGGCCCGGCTCTGGGGGTGCTGGAGGAAACGCGGTATGGTTCGGTGACGGCTCCGCTGAAGGGGTTCCGCCGGTTGATCTGCTATACGGGTGGGGTGAAGGAGGCGAAGAATGAGGATGGAGAAGAATTTGGACTGACACGGTTGTTAGAGGCGATCGAGCGCGGAGGAGAGCTACCAAGTGTCATGGAACGAGTGTCACAGGCGGTGGAGGACTTCAGCGAGTGTGATGAATTTAGAAAATCGATTTGTCTCCTTGGTTGGGACCTGACCTCATGAATTTAGAAGACGAAAGATTGGACCTCGCTTTTAAGGCCTCCAATGAAGGGATCTGGGATTGGGACCTCGCTTCTGGCGAGATTTACTATTCGAACCGGCTCTTGATGTTTCTGGGGTATGGCCGTTTGGGGGCGCCTAATATTTTCACGGCGGCGGCGGAGCATGTGCATCCAGAGGATCTGGCGGTCTTTCAGAAGAAGATGGACCGGGTGATTTTACGGGGCGGGCGTCTTTTTGCGGCAGAGTCGCGCATCCGGACGAATGAGGGTGAGTGGAAGTGGTTCCGGGTGCGTGGGATCCCGGAGCGGGACCATGAGGGAAATGCGATCCGTGTGGTGGGGAGCTTGATCGATATTTCAAAGCGCCGCTTCGCCCAGATCGCGCTGGCGGAGGAGCGGAGCATGATCGATCTGGTTCTGGATAGTGCGCCGGTGAATGTGTATTTTAAGGATCGTGAGTCGAAGTTTGTGAGGTCGAATGTGGCGACGGCGAGACGGATGGGGGCGAAGTCGATCTCAGATCTGATTGGGAAAAGAGATCATGATTTTTTTAGCCGTGAGTATGCGGACCAATCTCGGAAGCGGGAGTTGGAGATCATGGCTACGGGGGTGGGGCAGGAGGAGCAGATCGAGCGTGAGGTGTGGGAGGATGGGAAGGAATCTTGGGTCTTGGTGACGAAGAAAATTTGGCGCGCGATGAATGGGGATGTGCTGGGCACCTTCGGCCTGACTCATGATGTGACGGAGCTGATGGAGTCTCAGCATGAGTTGAAGCAGGTCGCGAATCAGCTGAAGGGGGTGAATCAGGAGATTAGTGAGGAGCGTTACTTGCTCCGGCTTGTGATCGATAATGTGCCGGTCTTTGTGTATTTTAAGGACTTGGAGTCGAACTTTGTTTTGGTGAATAACCGGATGGCGGGCTTGATGGGGGCGGCTTCTCCGGAGGAGTTGGTGGGGAAGCACAATCGCGATTTTTTGAATAGCTCGCTGGTGAGAAGTGCGGCGAGGGATGAGAAGGAGATTATGAAGACGGGGAAGCCGATCGAGCAGAAGCTTGAGGAGTTGAGCTGGAAGGGGAAGGGGTCCACGTGGAGCCTGACTTCTAAGT
>JALZWJ010000113.1 GCA_023300065.1 Akkermansiaceae bacterium | reverse complement strand
GGAATCATCTGAAATCATCTTAATCGGTGGATGAGTTCTTGGTGCTTAGGATGAGGGCGGAGAGTGTCCGCCGATTGAGATGATTTACGCCGATTGGTTGAGGGTCGGGGAGGGTCGAGTTCTGGGGAATCATCTGAAATCATCTTAATCGGTGGATGAGTTCTTGGTGCTTAGGATGAGGGCGGGGAGTGTCCGCCGATTGAGATAATTTGCGCCGATTGGTTGAGGGTCGGGGAGGGTCGAGTTCTGGAGGAATCATCTGAAATCATCTTAATCGGTGGATGAATTCTTGGAGAATTTGCTGAGAAGTGACCGGGATGGTCATGTCAGGTGGAGTTAGCGGATGGTAGAGGCGGCTTTGGCTTGCGCTTCTTTTAGGGGCAGGCCGGGTTTGATGTTTGGTTGGGTGTGGCCGGTGTGGGTGAGCCAGGCGGGGGAGAGGAGTCCTTGGCGGGTTTTGTAGAAGGTGAGGAGGTCTGCGGGGAGTTCTGGGAGGGGGTTTTTGAGGAGGGCTTGGTGGATGGTGTTGGCGATGTTTTGGTCATCTGGGGTGAGGATGATGAGCTCTGCGCCGTGGGCTTTGGCTTTTGCGGTGAGGTTCTGGATGCCTTTTTGGTAGGCGCTGAGGGTGTCGTTTTTGACTTGGTAGGAGGCGAAGATGAGGTCGGGGTTTGTAAGGGTGAGGACGCGGTCGAGGCGCTCGGAGAGCTGGCTGATGCTTTCGGATTCTATGCTTAGGGCGATGACCTCGGGCGTGTGTCCCTTGAGGTGGAGGGCGGCTTGGAGTTGCGTGATGTTTTGGTCGAAGCCGGTGGTGGTGTTACCGAGGGAGAGGATGCGGTTGGCGGAGAGGAGGGTGTTTTGAGGTTTCTGAACTCCCCAGACTTTTTCGAGGACGGGGACGACCTTGGGATCGTGCTCGATGAGTTGGGCGCGGCGGTGCGGGTAGTAGTCGTTTTCGTGGAAGTAGGCTTCAGTCGCTTCGGCGAAGTATTCCATCTGGTTCGACATGGCGTAGGTTTTGCCCTCGGTAATACGGTAGGGCTTATCGTAGTCGCCGGAGCGCTTGGCGAGGTTGACGTAGGTGCCGGATTTTTCGGCAGCGGTGAAGGCGGCGAGGAGGCCGGTGTGATCATCGCCAAGGATGTGGTTGTGGTAGGCGTGGGAGAGTTCGTGGAGGGCGACGTTTGGCATGCGGCGGGTCTCGTGCTCGAACTTGTGGAGGTTGCTGAACTCGATCGTTTTGGCCATTTCGATCGGTTTGCCGTTATCGAGAAGCCACTGACCGCCGGGGTGGTGGCAGGCTCCGTGATCGTTATCAGCGCCGGGGGTGAAGAAGAGGGGGACTTTTTTGAGATACGCGACGAGGTGGGCGGGAAGGCGATCGGTGATGGCTTGGAGCTGCTGGTCCAGCAGGTGGAGGGCTCGCTTAAATTCTGGTCCGGTGAGGTCTTGGTGAAGGATGACGGGCCAGCCGGAGCGGGGTTGGAGTAGGTAGCCAGCGGGTGGGGGGAAGTTGGGGTGGCCAGCGGCGCGGAGATTGGCCGCGAGGACATCGCGGAGTTGGATCAGGGGGGCTTTTTGCGCGGGGGTCAGCGTGGTTAGGAAGTCCGGGGCGGTGATGGCTTGATGAGCCTCAACGAGGGGCTTCTTTTCGAGGCCGAGTTGAAGCGCAGGGTGGGATGGATGAGTGCGGTGGAGGAGAGAGAAGGGCGAGATCGTTTTTTCATTTGCGCCACTCGCAAGGGCGGTGAGGCAGAGGAAGATGGTGAAGAGCTTCATAGAGTGGAGTATCCATAGGAGAAGCGCCGTGGCGATCTTTTGAGGGAGCGCAATCATTCGCAAGAAAAGTGGGAGTGGTGACGTTCTTTGAGTGATGAAGAGGTTGATTTTTTTGGCGAAGGTTTTGGGCGGGCTGGTGGTGCTTGTGTTGATCTGGTTTGGGGTGGTGAGGTTGACGAGTGGGGGGCGGGCGGTGAGGAGCTTTGGGGGCGGAGAGGTTATGTCCGAGTGGGATGGGAGGCTAAGAGTGGGGTGTTATAATATTGCGCATGGGCGGGGTGGGGAGCCGGGTGGCTCGAATTGGGAAGGGGGAACGAAGGATGAGAGGATGGTGAGGTTGGCGGAGATTGCGGAGTTGATCCGGGAGAAGGATCTGGATGTGGTGGTGCTCAACGAAGTGGATTTCGACTGCACGTGGAGCCATGGGGTGAATCAGGCAAAGTATCTGGCGGAGGAATGTGGGTATGGTTTTTGGGTAGAGCAGCGGAATCTGGATTTAGGGTTTCCGTTTTTTCGGGTGGCGATTGGGAATGCGGTGTTGAGCCGCTTTCCGATCCAGGAGGTGGCTGGGATGGAGTATCCTGCGGTGAGGTGGTGGGAGCCGATCTTGGCGGGGAAGAAGGGTGGGGTGAAGGCGGTGGTGAGCCTTCCGGATGGGAGTGAGGTGGAGATTTTAGGGGTGCATGCGGAGACGCGTGATGAGGAGGTGAGGAAGGAGTCTGTCGCGGAGTTGATTCGAGAGAGCGATGGGCGAGCGATTTTGGCGGGGGATTTTAATTCGGTTCGCGGTGGCGATGGCGATGGGACGACGGCGGTGGCTTTGGTAGTGGGTGACGGAAGGTGGAGAGAGGCGAAGGCGGAGGCGGCGACGTTCCCGAGTGGGGATCCGAAGGTGAGGATTGATTGGATTTTTGTGCCGCGAGGATGGGTGGAGATTGAAAGTGAGGTGGTGGTGAGTGGGCTTTCTGATCACGCGATGGTGGTGGGGGAGTGGAGGGTGAATGTTGGGGAGTGAGGAGGGTTTTTTTAACGCAGATTTGAGAGGGTTTACGCTGATTACGTGGATTGGGACTTGGTTGAGGGGGGCGTAAGTTGGAGTCTTTGGCTACGTCGCAAGATGTGGATTAGGAATGGGATGAGGGCAGAAAAAAAGCGCGGGGAGATCGCGCTTTTGATGGTGGGGTCGTGGTTGGCTTCTTGGAGTTGGTTGAAGAAGTCTTCGCGGCTGGATTTATCTGATTTTGATCTTTCGCAGTGGCGCCAGTTTCGGCGGTGGAGGGCTTTGCTGATTTCGCCTTGAGGACCGGTTTGCCAGAGGGTGGTTGCGAGTTCGTGGAGGCGTGCTTCTAGGGCGGGGTCGTGGAGGGGGAGGTGGGTGATGATGCGGGGTTGGGTGTGGGATGTTACGAGGTGGGGATAGCGGAAGGTGACTCGCTCGCCGAGTTGGCGGCGTTCGAGTTGGCGGATGGTGGGGAGGCCTTTGTCCAGGTTGATGGTTTTTGATTTGATGAAGGGAAGGAGGCGGCGGGGGATTCCTTTTTTGATAATCTGGGTGAGGTGAGGATGGAGGAGGTGGTGTTTACGGATGTGATTTTGGTTTCGGCGAGGAGTGCAATAGTGCTGGAAGAAGCCTTTGCGACAATATTGGTAGTTTTGAAAATAGTTGAGGGCTTGTTCGAGTTGATTGGCGTTGCGTTGGCGCTTGGCTTCATTGGTGAGGACGAAGAAGCGTTCGTAACCGCGCTGGAAAGGCTCATCGAGTTTGACGGGCGGGGTGTTACGTTTTTGTTCTGAGAGAATACGCTCTTCTTTGTAGAGGGAGCGGAAGTGTTTTGCGCGTTGTTGGAGGCGGTTTGGGTTCATGATGTTTTGATTCTTGAAGATTGGTTGAGGGGCGGGCTACGGATTGAGGTAGCCGAGGTCTTGTTTGATGCGGCGGCGTTCTTTGCGGTGGCCGATTTGGCGGATTTGTTTTGGGGTGAGTTCTTCTTCTTCGCTGCGGCGTTTTTTTCCGCCGGCCATGATACAGCCTAGGGGTTTGATTTCGGCGACGATGGTGGCGAGGTTGAACTCTTTGATTTGGGCGCGGATTTCGGCGGGGTTTTTGTAGGCGATGGGGGTTTCGGAGAGGTCGGGTTTTCCGTTGAACCAGCGGACGTCGATGT
>JALZWJ010000112.1 GCA_023300065.1 Akkermansiaceae bacterium | reverse complement strand
CCGGTTCCGCCACCATTCCCGCCACGTTGCTCACCTCCATCATCAGTCTCCGCTTCACCATCAGCATTAATGGGGGCGCCTGCCACATTGCGGAGCGCGTTCATGGTCGTCTGAGGGTTCGCTTTGTTCGGGATCCAAAAGAGCCGCTTAATCGCTGGGTCATCATTTGAAAAGATCACCTCCAACTCAATAAAGGTCGGTCTATTCCGTGTGTCATTCCACACATACTCCCACTCCTCGTGGTCTGGCGAATAATTCTGATTTGCCACCACCCGCCAGATGAACTCGCGGACATCGCTGAGAAGAACGATGGAGGCGAAGGGCTCGATCCCCCTCTCGGCGGGCCCCTCGTCGCTGTCCAAGATCGCCTGATCATAGTATTCTAGAACGACATCCATCCCCCCCGTCACCGTAGCCACGGTGGCCAAGCGCGTGGCCTCTGCAGCGAGAGGGACCCCACCCCAGTTAAAGGAAACCGGGGTGTTTTGAAAAGTCATGACCGGGAGGTAGGGAGGCGAGGTGTTGATGTCTTGCAGATCCAGCACCGCGTTTCCAGGAAGGCTATCGAAGTGGTTCCGCAGGAAAGTAAAAAAGGCATCCCGCGAGATGTCCTCATTCTGAATCTCCACCATCTTAGAAGTGGAGCGCACGGCGCCATCTGCGACAAAGAAGATCGAAGTCAGAACAAAAGCCGAGATACCAAGAGCAAGAACCAACTCAAGAAGCGTGAAACCCAAGCGGGATATAGAAGCGGGCTGAGTTCTCATCTTGTGTTGTAAAGTGGGAGATAGCGCCAACCGCGGACGGATCGTTCTTCCTCTCTGTTATTTTGTTCAAAACGGGCCACCACTTTGGCCTCCCACATTTGTTGCAGAATCGCGCCCTCTTCATTTTCTAATTCCAAGGGAGTAATCTCAACTTCTAAAGTGATATCCAGCTCAGCCACATAGACCTCACTGGTCCCCTCTACTAGAGTAGAAATATACAACGCCTCATACAGTGCGCTATCGAGAATCTGCGTAATCGTCAGTTCCTCTTTGATGAAAGAGGTATTCCGCCACAGCGAACTCAGCCCCTTGGTGAACGCGGTGCAAACAATCCCGAAGATAATGAGGGACAAGATGACTTCCATCAACATGAACCCTCTGCGGGATGACGATCTTAAATTAATTTTCATTCACTCTTTCCAATAGTCATTTCCTCATCAACCGCCTTTGCCGTAAGAGGGTGATAGGAGCGAGAAAGCGTGGCTTCTCCGTCCAATGAACTGAGCTGGATCGCTAGCGGCTCACATGGGTTATTCGGTTGGTGGATCCAGCGCTCTACCACATTATTATCCACCTCTTTAAAATTCACGCTATCCCAGCGCCTTACCGAGATTTCATAATCTTCACTAACCTTAAAAACAACAGGCCAAGAGATACTATCCAGCGGCTTAAGAGATGAGGGAACCCCCTCTCCTCCCACAAAGTCATCCGTCAACTCGTTTTCGGGTTGAGCAAGAGGCATTAAACGAATCTCCCCCTCTCGGATCTCAATCGCAAACGGTTGCTGGTAACTGTAAGACATTGACCGAGCACGGAGAACAAGGCTCTCGATCCCGGAATGAGCTTCACGGATCTTTTTCTCAGTGCGGGGGCTCGAGATCAGATACGCCGCAGACCCAAAAACGATCGCCGCAATTGTCAAAACGAAAATCAATTCGACCAGTGAGAAGCCTCTAAGGCTTCTGCTCTGAGTCGTTTTGAGAGATTGCAAATACATCGAATGACAAAAAATCTGGATGAGCTTATTGATCCTGGCTGCTCTGATCGTCGTCACCACCGAACACCTTATCTGGGCCAGCAGAAACGATCTCGGGGAGAGCTGGATCCTGGGTGCCGGGGTATTGATACTTGTATTTGGTCTGCCAAGCATCAAAGAGCGCGTCTTCCGAATCGAGCGACTTACTCCAGCGACGCGGCCTAGGGGCATCGGTCGGCTTACGGAGGAGAGCTTCTAGACCTTGTGACGTTGAAGGATAATGTCCGGCAATATTGCGATACTGCTCAAGGTTCGTCATCAAAGCATTCATGCTATTATCAGTCGTGCTGATCGCAGCACCGTCTTTAATCTTACCCATACTAAAAATCGCGCCGCCAAGGATGAGGCCGATAATGCCCATCACGATCACCATTTCGAAGAGGCTAAAACCACGCGCCAAACGCGGGGAGACTTGATTATTGTGTCTAGATTGAATTTTCATGATTCCGTTGAGTCGAAGTTACATTGATTGAAACGTTGATCGACCGTAAAATTGTCGGTTTTTTTTGTGAAAAACCTTCGGGAATTTACTTCCGCTCACCGAACGTTCCCCACTATCGTGCTCTCAGCACCCACACAAATCACCCAATGTCCCTTCACGTGACCCTCGCCCCCACCCCTTACCCAGGCGCCACGGGGACAACCCACCTCGGCACCCCCGCCCTCCTTGGCCTCCCCGGGACCGCAAATGTCCCCGACCTCATCCGGGA
>JALZWJ010000111.1 GCA_023300065.1 Akkermansiaceae bacterium | reverse complement strand
TTGGGGGGGGGCGTTTTTTTGGTGGGGCGGAGGCGGAGGGTGACTTTGGTTCCGACGGGGGGAAGGTGGGTGGGATCGAGCTCCCATTGGAGGGCGTGGTTGGCGTGGCCGATGACGCCGGGGAGGCAGAGGAGTTCATCGCCAAAGGTGGAGAGGCTGATGACGCTGCCGCTTTTGTCGGCGAGGTAGGTTTTGGGGCCGTCGCCTTTTCCCCGGAGGTGGGAGCCAGCGAAGAGGAAGGTTTTGAGGCGGGAGCTGGGAGAGGCTGCTGCGGAGTCTTGGTCGGCGAGGTCTTCATTCCGCTTGATGAAGTCGGTGAGGGGGCGCTCGGCTTGGGGTGGTTCTTTACCGGTTTCTTTGGTGGGGATGACGATGGAGACGGTGATGGGGCTGCCCTTGGGGGGGAGGTCGATGACGCGTTCGTTGTCTCCTTCGCCGACGAGTTTCCGCATCGCGGGGTGACCGGCTTTGGCCCCGAGGAGGAGGAGGGCGGTGTGGATGTGGCTGGGTTTTGCCTGCACGATGAGCGCGGATTCGTGTTCCTTGGTATCGGCGGTGCAGGCTACGAATTCGAGGGCCCCTTCATCGATCGCAATGGTGGCTTGGACATCGACGGAGCGCTCGCTGAGGTTGAGGGTGACGCCGGGGAGATCGAGCCCTGCGAGGGGATCACCCTTTGCTTTTTCCTGAGCGTTGAGGACGCTGAAGAGGAGGAGGCAGGAGCAGAAGGTGGCTTTCATTTATTCGATGGAACGGAGCTCGATTTTCTTGGTCGAGGTCTCGATCGTTTTGATGACCTTGTGAATTTGGGCAATATATTTCCGAGTGTTATCGGAGGGCTTGTAGGTGTTGAAGAGGGCTTCTAGTTCCCGGAGTTTCGGGATCATGGGCTTGGCGGCGGAGCCGTATTTTTCGAGGGTGTTGAGGCTGCGTGGGATGCGTGAACCCTTGCCCCATTTATTGACGTCCATGGCGACGAAGGTGAGTTCCATTCCTTCTTTGATACGATGTTTTGCGAGGATGTCGGCTCCGGCGAGGCGGACCTTGCCTGCGAACATGACGCCGCTTTGGGCGGGGTTGATGATGGCGTCTCGGATGGCGGGGAGGAGCGGTTTGATCTCCTCGTAGCTGAGTCTGTTGTAGATGTCGCTGACGGCTCCGCGGGCGCTCCCGTCCTCGTTCGTGAGTCCTGCGATGATGGCTTTTTGGAGGAGTGCTGGGTCGACGTCTTTTAAGGGGTTTTTCACCATTTTTCCGAAGACAACAAAGTTGAGGTAACGTTGTTCCATGGCGCGAGGGTCTGCTTTGGTGGCCCCTCGGGCGATGATGGTGAGGATCTCTGGGAGTGCGACCATGCCGGCTGGGCCGGTTTGTGCAATAGCTTCAGCGGCTTTTACACGGAGCCAGAGGTCGGGGTGTTTGAGGTTTTTTTGTAATGCGGGGACGGCGGGGGCGGACTTTTTCTTGAGAAGGGCGAGGGCTTGGCAAGCGCCGTAGCGGGTGTCGAGGTCCGGTGAGGCGAGCATCTTGATGAGGGTGGGTACAGGGTCGCCACTTTTCTTGCGGGCGAGGGAGATGGCGGCGCGTTCACGGACGATGGGTGACCAGCGGCTGAGGAGTGCTAGGAGGTCTGCTTCACTGAGTTTATCGTAGGTGTCGTAGGGGTGGTTGTTGGACCATCCACGGCCATCGCTGATGATGTCTGAGACTTCACGGGGATTGAGCTGTGGTGCTTTGGAGGGCTCTTTGCCGGTGAGGTAGAGTTTTTTCAATGAGCGGGCGTAGGAGAGGAGGTAGGCTCCGCTGGCATCCCAGCCGTAGAATTTTTCGTTGGTGGCCTGAGGTTGACCTTGGTGAGCGAAGGCCCCGGTGTGGGTGCGGGCGAGGTCGAAATACCAGGAGCCGAATTCCTGCATCCATGCGCCGGTGGCGTGCTGGCCTGATTGGGCGACGCTAGGGATGGACCAGAGGATGTTGAGGTAGTTTCCGGTGTGGCCGTTATCGCGCTCGGAGCTGTGGGAGGCGATGCTGAGGCGGGAGAAGAACTCGGCTACTTTTGGCTCGTTATTCAGACTGAAGAGGACGGCGGCGGCACCACATTTGCCGTTGTCTTCGTGGGTGAGGACCCATGGAGTGTGGTCGCCGTAGGGGATGGCGCCTTTTCCGGCGTAGAAGCGGAGCATTCTGGTGCTTTTTTCGATGGCGCGGGCCACTTTAGGGTCGCTGATGCCGGCTTTGGTGGCGAGGACGAGGCCGGTGGTCATGGTGAGGCCGGGGGCATTCATCATGCCGTAGCCGAAGAGGCGGTCATCGGGACCTGCAAATTTGTGTCCCCAAGATCCGACGAGGCTTTGTCCATCGGATGCCTCGATCGCGAGGCGACGGAGGCCAGAGAGGTAGGTCTGATCTCCTGTGGCGATGGTGTATTCGGCGACAAGCATGGTGGCGTAACCGTAATACCAGGTGGCCATGGATTCGACTTTGAATTTAGAGGCCCAGGCGACTTCTTTCTTAATGAGGGGGAGATACTGAGCGTCCCCGCTGGCGAGGAGGGCGAGGGCATTGAGCGAGCGTGGAATGGGGGGTGGGTTGTAGTTTTTTTGCTGCATTTTTTTAGCCAAGGCGTCGCACCCTTGTGTGAAAATGAGAGCTGATTTAGGGCAGTCGTAGGGGGCGGTGGCGCTGTAGTCACCGAGGACGGGGAGCCGGAGGGTGACTTCTTTTGTGGTTCCGGTGCGCCAGCGGGTGAGGGCGAGGGTGCCTTTTCCGACGGTGGATTCTGCGAGGGTAAGGGCTTTTCCAAATTCGGTGCGGGGGTCGGAGGAGAAGGACTTACCTGAGACGCCGAGGATGATGTCTCCTTTTTTTAGGAGATTGGAGGCAGGTGAGCCTTTTGCGACGTTGGTGATGGCGATTTGCCGGGCGGTGGAGGTTTCCATGCCTTCGGTGTAGATCCAGCCTCGTGCACCAGTGGCTCCGAGGTTCCAGTCGTGGTCCGCGCCCTTTGGGATGGAGTCACCTTTCGTGAAGTCCGGTAGGGTCATTTTGATTTTGGGCTTAGCCGCAGAGAGGGGCGAGCAGGTGAGGGCCAGCATGAAGGTGCTGGTGAGGGCGAGAGTGAATCTGTGAAGCATCGGTTAAGAATGGTGAGAGGAGATTTGGAACGAATCTGGAGCGTGGATGTAATCGAAAGCGAGGTCGATGGAATATCGTTTAAGATCTATGGTTACTCGGTAAGAAATTTACGAGCTGTTTCCGCGAATCTTTCAGGGTGTTCCCAAGGGACGCGATGTCCGCAATCGGGGATGATTTGGTGAGTCGCGTGGGGAATGAGGGGGTGGTTTTTTTCCGCTAAGGTCGTGAATTTACGATCGTTTTCTCCGGTGATCCAGAGGACGGGGCAGGTGATTTCGGGCAAGCGAGGGCGGAGGTTTTCTTGGGCACCGAGGGACCAGTGGCGGAAGCTCTTTGCGATGGCAGATTGGTCATCTGGGGAAGGTTGCGGGAAGCCTTGTGAGATCGTAGGGAGGATGGACTGGGCATTCCACTGGGTGAGAAAGGCTGGCCAATCGCGCTCGGCGAGATCTGCCCAATCTTCATCTTTC
>JALZWJ010000110.1 GCA_023300065.1 Akkermansiaceae bacterium | reverse complement strand
CAACAAGAAAGAAGGACTCAGAAAAGAGTCCGAAGCGAACGCAATTCATCTGTAGCATTGCGAAAACGAGGCTGCTTGATGCGACGGGTTCGATCGAGCCCATGGCGGCCATCGCGCAGAGCTGGATTTTAACTCACACAGATAGCCACGGCGGCAATGATCTTAAGAAGGCTTGGGATTGTCACATGGCTTGGCTTGAGGTCAGAAAAAAGCAGCTCAAGGAGAAGGACGAAGATTTCGTTCCGACCGAGACGGACAAGTATCGTGTCAATTGGGATCAGATCGTGGCCTACGAGAAACTCGGTTACGATGTCGATGCGGTCGCTGCTGCGACTGAAGATGGGACTCTTAGAAAAAGCGGACTCTTTGACATCAGCGGTTTCGCGGGTGCCAACCATAAAGTGCATCACTTCCCACACGTTGAGATCCCTCGCGATAAGGTTGGCTTCACCTCCACCTTCACACCTCGTTGGAACACTTACTATGCGATCTACTTCACCATCACGGGTCTCCACGGATTGCACGTGATCGGCGGTATCCTTGTCCTCGGTTACTACATGTTCTTCGGACGTAAGATGTATGACTCGAACCCGGAGTGGCTTGCCAACCGTGTTGAAGTCGGCGGCCTCTTCTGGCACTTCGTCGACTTGGTCTGGATCTTCCTCTTCCCGATCCTCTACTTGATGTAAGCAACCTCTCACTTCATTATTTTAAATAATCTACTATTATGGCTGACTCTGTTGAAGAAATCCAAAAAGCGAAAAAGCTCTACCTTGTGATCCTAGGCGCCCTTTTGGTGGGCACCTTGCTCACGGTAGCTGTGGCAACGATCCCTGCTCTTGATGTGGGGGGACACGGCTTTGATTCCTCTGATGCGATCCTCGGACTCATCATCGCCAGTGTGAAGGCATCACTCGTGATGTATTTCTTCATGCACCTTAATCACGAGAAGCCTCTGATCTACTTCTTCTACGGTCTGGGAATCGTGATGGCGTTTTTCTGCATGTGGCTTATAGGTTGGTCAAAGAGCGACCCTATCCAGTATGGAAATTCTTCAAAAGCCGACGGCTTTTACAACCCAGCGAAGCCTGCGACAAACGTCCACGGCCACGATTAACTCATTTTTATTATGTCGATCAAAGGTTTTCATCTCATCTTCATTGCTATTGCTGCCATTTTTTGTGCCAGCTTTGGAATCTGGGCACTTTTCATCGAGGATGTTGATACCGGCGCTGCCATGAAAATTGCCGGTGTCGTGACCTTGGTCGCTGCCCTCGCGCTTGTTGCTTACGGGTTCTACTTCCGCCGTAAATCTAAGGACATCATCGTCTAATAACTCTTTTACTCTCTGATCCGCTATGTTTTCTGCTTCTTCTATCCTAGCCTGCTCGACTTGTGCAAATGCCTTCAAACACGGTGGCCAAGATGCCGCAGGGTGGTCCATTGCCGTAATGCTCATGGTGATCGTGCCCCTCGCGACTTCTGTCCTCTGGTTCATGGTCCGACTCGCGAGACGTGAGAGTGTAGGCCTCGAAAGCCAATACTGTGACGATTACGTTGCACCTGTTTCAGTCGCGCCAGCTTCTAATCGCTAAATTTTCCTACCATGTTTACCGCACTCAATTGGTCAAAATGGCTCGGCATTCCCGAGAACTACTCGCACCACGGCGCGAACGTTGATCACCTCATCGACATCGTCCACTGGTTCATGTTCGCCCTCTTTGTGGGTTGGACTCTTTTCTTCTTAGTTTGCCTCTGGAAGTTCCGCGCCTCCGCGAACCCAAAGGCCAGTTACCACGGTGTTACTAACCACGTTTCCAGTCACTTGGAGATTGGTATTGTGATCATCGAGGCCGTCTTCCTTCTTGGTTTCGCTTTCCCTCTCTGGTGGGAGCGCACAGATGAGTGGGAAGAGGTTCAGAAGACTGACCCGGTTCGCGTCCGCGTGATCGCTTATCAATTTGGCTTCAAGTATCACTATCCCGGTGCGGACGGGAAATTTGGCCGCATCGATCGCACTTTGGTCAAGACGACAGGTGACCCCTGTATTGATCCTGATGATGCAAATGGCTACGATGACTTCGTCACCAGTGTCCTAAAGATTCCCGTCAACCGGAACGCCATTCTTCAGGTCACCTCGACCGATGTGATTCACAACTACTCCATCATCCCGATGCGGATCCAGCAGGATGCGATCCCCGGGCGTGACATTCCAATGTGGTTCAAGCCGATCAAGAAACTTGAGACCAGCGTGGTCTGTGGTCAGCTTTGCGGCGAAAACCACGCGAACATGGCTGGACTCATGGAAGTGGTCAGTCAGAACGCCTACAAGGGCTGGGCGGTTGAGCAGAGCAAAGCGGCTCTTGATAAGACCTTGGAGGCTCAAGAGGCCGCTAAGGCAGCTGCAACGGTCGCCAATAAATAACCGTAATACGCGTATTTTTTAGATGAACGGCCGGAGGAGACTCCGGCCGTTTTTTTTGAGACCGTTGGGTGATATTTTAGACCTTTTTATTGACGTTATCGCTCTGGCTCGCCGATTGTTATCCTAGTCATTTCACCGGGTGAGAGAGCGGGGGTCCCGAAGCTCCCATGGAAGATGACGTCACCTCGATTAACCTCGCACTTTCTATGATATCCCGGCCTTTCCAATTCTCTCTTCGCTTAGTCACCCTTCTCTCCATTCTTGGCTCGGGGGCTGCGTTTGGGACGCACTTTCAAGTGTATCTTCTCGGCGGTCAGTCGAACGCGAATGGCCGCGGTGATGCCGCGCAACTCACGGCACCTCTTGCCGGACCTCAGACTGATGTTCGCTTCTATTGGCACCGGACGCAGGCTACCAACAATGTCGGACATCTGCTTGAGAACCAATGGATCGACCTTGCCCCGGGATCGGGACACGGGAGGACGGCGCCAGTTTTCGACATAGAATTTGGCTCCGAGCTCTCGTTCGGGCGGACGATCGCCGATGCCGATCCGTCTGAGAGGATTGCTATTATTAAATACTCTCATGGAGGCTCAAATCTCCACACACAATGGGCCGCCGGTGGTCCCCGTTATGCTAGTTTTCTAGGTGCGGTCGAGGCTGGGTTGACGGCTCTCACCGATGCTGGTGATACTTATGATCTCCGTGGCATGCTCTGGCATCAGGGGGAGGCGGATGCTGGGAAGCTCAAGAATGCCAAGAATTACCAAGCAAATCTCATCGATCTGATCGCGCGGGTGCGGCGAGATGTCTTTGAGGGTGTGAGGCTCCCTTTTGTCATCGGACAGCTCTCTGACGCACAGGATGATTCAGCGCTCACGTCGGCGAGCGCATGGTTTATTTTGCGAGCGGCCCAAAACGCGGTCGCTGCAAATGACCCGACGGTAGGCTTGGTGGAGACCGATGGGTTTACGGTCAGGCCGGGAGACCAAGTCCACCTTGATCACACCAGCCAGATCACGTTGGGAGAAAGATTCGCGGCTGAGATGCTCTCTTTAAATGCCTCGCTGGCGGATGCCGATCAAGACGGTCTTACCGATGCAGAGGAAGCGGATCTCGGGACCGACCCAAGCAATCCTGACTCTGATGACGATGGCCAAGGCGACTCCCTTGAGGTGCTAGCTGGAACCGATCCTCTGAATGAAAACTTGTTTTTTGGAATCACTGATTTTGCCATGAATGGTGGTCAGATCACCCTCCGTTGGCCAAGTAGGGCAGGGAACCTTTACCAAGTAGAAACGAGTTCAGATCTACTGAATTGGAGCGTCATCGAATCTAATATACCAGCCTCAACGGGAGTTGAAACGGGTTGGGACAGTGCCGACTCTTTCCTCACCAATGACGTCCTAGCGCTCTACGGGTCAGGAACCGGGCCTGATGGGGCTTTTAATACCGTGGCTTTCGACTCTGTGGATATAGATGGATTGACGACCGCGAGCCGGCTCAGCCAAGGTGGTTCATTAACAGGAGGTGGATCGAATGTCTTTTTCCTGAGGAATGCGGTCTACGATACCAGCGCTTCGGGCTCGCCCGGTTTTAATGTCGGGAGTGTCACGGCTGCGAACCGCGAAGCGGCGTCCACGGCGGGAGATTTTGTCCGTTTCACTGTGCAGACGGTGGGCAACTT
>JALZWJ010000109.1 GCA_023300065.1 Akkermansiaceae bacterium | reverse complement strand
AGGAGGAGCCAGAGGGCGGTGATGAGGTGGCGAGGGAAGAGGCCTAGGCGCTGTGAAATTCTCATAGCCCTTTTGATTTTTGGCGAGCCTCCCCGGCTAGGGTGACGTTTCCGGCATCCAGTTCCGCTTGCGCCAACATCAACCAAGAGGCTGCGATGACGCCGCGCTTATTCTTACTTTTGAAAAATCGGTAGAGGTCGATGAGCGAGGCATTCATCTCGCGGCACTTCGCGAGTTCGCCGGAATGGAGGGCGATGAGTTGGCGATGGAAGCGGGCTTGGAGGACGGTGGGGTTTCTCCAAATGACGCGGTCTAGCCGCTGACCGGCTTGTTGGTAGCGGCCGGAGTTCATCTCATTTACGGCGACGCGGACCTCGTGGCGGAGGAGCTCCCGCGTGCTGTTTGGGGGGAGAGATTCCCAGTGCGCAGTCGTCTTAGCGAGGAGGTCGCGGGCGCGGCCGTAGTAGCCTTCTTCCTCGTAATGATTGATGGCGTAGAGGTGGGTATTGACGGAGGTCTGATCGTTTTTGAGATCGAGATATCCTAGCTGGCGCAGCACGCCGCTATCGCATTTCAAGCTTGGGAGGGAATGGAGGGCGGCTTGGAGATGATCTAAGGATGCTTGGTGATCTCCGAGGGTGAGGGAGGCTTTGGAGGCCTTTAAAGAGCGGCCCGTTTTTACGATGATGATGAGGTTGACCGAGAAGAGGAGGAAGAGGATGAGGCCCCCGCGAGAGGAGAGCTTGCGGAGGAGGAGGCGGGCGGCGCGGAGGTCCTTTCGCCAGGTGTGGCCGATGAGACAGGTCAGGCCGAGGGAGAAGCCAAAGAGCGAGTAGAACCAGCCCTTGCCGACGAACTGGGTGAAGCCGGGGCCGTAGCCGAGCCACCAGATCCAGTCGGTGACACGCTCCGGCGAGAGGCTCCCATCCGGGGGGCGGTAGAGGGCGAGGCGGGAGGGTGGGTCTTGGGCATTGACACCGCCGCCCCAGCCATCGCTGCGTTCGGAGTGGGCGCGGTAAACGTCTCCGCCGAGCCAGGTGAGGTTATCGTGCTGTTGCTGTAGCCAGGCGGCATCTCCCATGACCTTGGCATCACGCATCGTGACCCAGGAGGGAAACCAGATGATGGTGAGGAGGCTGAGGAGGGCCGCGAAGGAGAGTTTTTTTCCGAGGCCTTTGCGGCGGCCTTTTGAGGCGATGAGAAAGAGGAAGAAGAGGGCGAAAAGGGCGAGCTTAAAGAAAAGGGTGAGATGAGAGTCTTGAGTGGTGAATCCCCCATCCTGTATTACGGGGACCGCGAGCCAGGGCTGCATTAGCCCGATGATGACGAGAAGGAGAGCCCCCCCTGCTGCCGCGAAATTGGCGACCTTAGGGAGGAGGTCTGAATCAGTCAGAATGGACTTCAATTTCGTCATCTGTCTGCAAGTTCCAGTGTCCTTCGACCATGACCTTTTCGCCGAGGGCGAGGCCGCCTTTTACGACGACGTGCGCTTGCCCGACTTGGCCGATTTTGACCTCACGAGTCTCCCATTCGTCTTCTTCATCGACGACGTACACGAGGGCGGATCCTGCCGAGACGGAGGTGACGGCACTGCGAGGCACGGTGAGGGAATCTTCACTTTGCTGGAGGCGGGCGAAGCCGGTCATGCCGGGGACGAGGCCATCTGCTCCGTCCATTTCCAAGCGGACCTTAAAAGTCGCGGCCCACTCAGGGGAACCAGTGCCGCGAGGGCGCAGGGGGCGGGCGATTTCTGGGCCGCCGCTATTAAAACTGACGACGGGCTTCACCATCGTGACGGTGGCGGAGAAGTCGCGCCCAGGGAAGGACTCGAGCGCTAAGGTGGCGGTTTGGCCGGCTTTCAGGTGAGCGAATTCGGCTTGGTCAAAGTAGGCTTCAAACCAGAGTCCGCTGGAGATGAGGAAGCCGGGCTTGCCGCTGTCTTGGTTGTATTCGCCCTCTTGGATGAGGACGCGGTCGATGACGCCATCGGCTGGGGAGAAGACTTTAAAATCAGCGAGCTCGGCCTTGCGGTGGGCGACGGCTTGGATGGCATCGTCGGTGGCGTTTTGGGCGATTTTCAAGCTCTCCTTCACGCCACTCTCGGCCATTGTCATGGCGAGTTCCCCTTTCTCCAACTGCTCGGTGGCGATGGCGAATTCGGTTTTGACGGCGAGGAGTGCGACCTCTGCGATGACGCCGCGATCGAAGGCGGCTTGATATTTGGAAAGCTTATCGGCGGCGAGGCGTTCTTGTTTTACGAGGGAGCTGAGATTGACTTTTTCGACGGCAGGACGTTCCTGTGCGAGGACGTAAGCGGAGCCGAGTTTGACGCGTTGGAGCTCGGCGCGGGCGGTGGAGAGGGCGAGCTTGGCGGACTCGTATTTGATCTGCGCTTTGGTGGCGTTCAGGGTGACGAGGAGCTGGCCTTTGGTGACGACTTCGCCTTCTTGGACGTGGAGCGTTTTGACGAGGGCCATGGGGATGAGCGGCACGAGGATGGGTTGGCTGGCGCAGACACCCTCGCCCATGATCCTTCGCTCGATCTGATTTTCTGAAACTTCTCGCACCCGAACTGGGAGAGGATCACCGGCGCGGCGGAGGAGGGCGGGCTGACCCAAACTCGATGAATACATCTTGTTGTTGGGATTTTGATAGGCGGGAAGAATGACGAAGGCGGTCAAAGCTGCGAGTGCCACCAAGGCCACGACCACCGCGAAAAGAATTCCAAGGTTGGAGGTGATGAGGTTTTTAAGAAATGACAGAAGCTTCTTCATGAGGGTGCTTAGGCTGGTAAAAGTGTATCACGTTTGCAGAAACCTGTTGCTAACGAAATGAGCAAGGCGGTGATTTCTGCTCCGACTTGGGTGACTCTCCAGAGGATGGCGGCGAAGATGGCGGCTTCGAGCGAGCCGAACTGAGTGAGGATGAGGGTGATGACGGCCTCACGCACGCCCAGCCCACCGGGGATGCCGATGGCCCAAAACCCGCTCAACCATGCGACCCCAGAAAGGGCGACGATGACGGAGAATGAGACGTTGATTCCGGGGATGGCTGAGAGGACGCCCCAGAAAAGGGTGGCATTGAAAAGGCTAAGGACGATGTAGTGCGCGATGGTGCGGGCAGACTGCGAAACACTGACGGAGCGGAGCTTTAAGACCTCGCTGAGCTTGGCGGCGATGGTGCCGCGGACGAGGAAAAGGGCAGCAGCGAAAACGGCTGCGGCAGTGATGGGGACCCAGAGGTAGGACTTGAGAAGAGCGATTTGAGGGGCGAGGAGGGCGAGGAGTTCGGCATTGAAAAAAACGGTGGCTGCGAGGGTGGCCCAGGCGAGGTTGGTGAGGATGAGCTCGTAGGCGATGCTGGTGGAGACTTGCTTTTTGGTGAGGCCTAATTGCTGACCGGAGACGATGCGTGAGCCGTAGCTCCAGATGGATCCGGGGAGCCATTTCATGCTCTCTGAGGAGATCCAAATGCGCATGCACTGTGAGCGGGATGACTTGAAACCCATGGCGCCGAGGACCTCTGACCAGACTCCGGCATTCCAGAGTTGGTAGACTACGAGGCCGAGTGCGGAGAGGGCAAGGAGGGTGGCATTGACGGTGACGAGTTGGCCAGGGATGAGGGCGAGTTGACCGCGGAGTGCGAAGATGGCGAGCCCGAGCGCAGCGGTAATGGCGAGGGATTTCAAGAGACCTTTCATGAGTCTAAGCGGTGCGGGATTCAGCCGTGAGAGCTGCCGGATTATGGACGACATCAGAGTAGATGGCGAGGGTCTGGGCGGCGATGCGCTCCCAATCGAAGAAGGTTTCGACGTGCTGGTATCCTTGCTCTCCGAGGCGAGCGGCGAGCGCGGGGTCAGCTAAAACACGGGTGATGGCAGCGGCTAAGGCGGTGGTGTTTTTTTCAGGAACGAGGAGGCCGGTCTTACCGTCTTTGATGACATCGACGATGCCACCCACGCTGGAGGCGATGACGGGCTTGCGGTATGAGAGGGCCTCGATGAGGACAACGCCGAGGCCTTCGGTGTCGCCGTTATCATCGAAGATGGCAGGGTGAACGTAGGCGGTGCATTGGTTGTAGAGGTCGGCGAGTTCCTCGTTGCTGACGAAGCCAGCGAAGGTGACGACGTCGTCGAGGTGCATGCGAGTGGCGAGGGCTTGCCATTCTGCTTTGCTATCTCCTTCGCCGGTGATGACGACTTTGACCTCTTGTTGAGCAAGGACTGCAGGGAGGGCTTTGAGGAGGACATCGATCCCCTTGCGCTGGATGAGGCGGCCGCAGAAGAGGAGCATGGGGACAGCGGTCGGGGTGGACTCGGCGCCTTTTGCCGCGACAGTAGCACCGTAGGGAGTGATGATGGTGTCATCACATCCACTGACGGCTTTGATTTCGTTCGCGGTGTGAGAGCTATTTGCGCAACGGACATGTGCGGTGCGCAGAAGCCCAAATCTGACTCTCATTTCCAACAAAATCGTCCCCAAAACGAAACGGGAGTGCAG
>JALZWJ010000108.1 GCA_023300065.1 Akkermansiaceae bacterium | reverse complement strand
CGACTGTTCAGCCTGCTCTCCGACTTTGATCTCGTCGTCCAGGACCTCTTCTCCATCGACACTGGCTTGGATTTCGTAGCTCTGTTTCCGGCCTTTCTTCTCCGCTTCCTTCCGCTCGTTGATACAAGCGATGAGGGCGTGGGCATCTGGGCGGAAGTTGGCGAGATCGACTTGATGACGCTCCATCGTTGATTCGACAAGGCTCTCCAAACGGAGGTCGAGCTTGGTGCAAGCGACCTCTTCTTTACTGATCTGATTCAGGACCGAGCTCTGCTTCGCGCGGATCGCGGAGAAGGCCGCTTCGGCTTCTTCAATGCCACGCGCGTAGGACTTACGTTGCTCATCCGCTTTGCTGAGTTCCTCGGTGAGGCGGGCCACTTCCGCTTGGTAGGCGGCCATCTCTACGATGAGGGTTTTGTTCTCACCATCCCCGGTGCCAATACGGTCGCGGGCCGATTGGATTTCCTGTTTGCGGCGGGCATTGAGCTCTGCGAGCTCGCGGATGCGGCGGCTCATAGGATCTTGCTCACGGGCGGCAGAGTCGCGGGCTTGCTTCTCCACGGCGAGCGCGGTGCGGGCCTCGTTCGTCTGCTCGCGGGCTTCGTTCTCCCGCTTCATAATCTCCTCCACCCGGGTCGAGAGTTTGCGAGAGTCATCTTCCAATGCGGTGAGGCGCTCGCGGGCGCGGGCGAGTTCATTTTCTAAAGCGGAGCGGCTATCAGTGGCGGTCTTTTCACGCCCCGTCAGCTCTTCACGCTCCCATTGATTATTCCCGACCTTGGACTCGATGCCATCGGCCTCCCGCTTCGCCAACTTCAACTGACCTTGGAGGGTGGAGTCCTCTACGCGGTGACGTTGTAAGCGCTCCTTGGCTTGCTCTAATTCATCTCGCAGTTCCTTCGTCCGCAAATCACAGTCGAGGATGTTTTGCTCGGCACTTTTCTCTGCGGCTTCGAGTTTCTTAACTTCGATGATGAGCGCCTCGATCTCATTCCGACGCTTCAGGAGTGAGTTATCTTTACCACCACTGGAGCCACCGCTGAGGATGCCTTCCGGGGTGAGGATCTCGCCAATTTGGCTCACGAAGGTGAGGTCCGGATAATCCGAGCGGAGCTTCAGCGCGACGGCGCGCTCCGGCACGATGAGGACCTTCGCGAGGAGGTGCTCCATGAGACCTGCGAACTTTGAATCCACGGTCACGACATCGAGAGCCCATGCTGCAGCCCCCTCGGGAACTGCCTCCATTTGACTCCCTTCCGAGACTGGCAAAAGACTCTCGGGAAGGATGGTGGCGGTGCCTTTTTTTCCGTCCACGAGGCGCTCGATGATGGAGTCTGCCAGTTCCTCGTCTCGGACAATGATCGCTTGGAGATACTGAGAAAGTGCCGACTCCACTGCGACGGCGTATTCATCAGGAGCCTTCAAGGCCGCTCCCAGGAGGCCACTGATCCCGGGCTTGATCAGGTCAGGATCATTCAACCCCTTGAGGACGGCTTGCGTTCCTTTTTCAAGGCCCTCGCCACTTTCTACAAGTTGCGTCAGCACATCGAGACGTGAGCTTTTTTGGGAACAAGCGCGGTTCGCTTCTGAGGCTGCTTTCCGAGCGATGTCGAGTGAACCTCGTACCTCCTCAAACTCGCGTTGCGTTTTTTCCCGCGCTTCTTCTAGGCCGGAGAGAGCCTTCTCGTGATCTTCTAGGAGCGTGGTGAATTGGTCACGCTCCGCGACTGTCTTGGTCTGCTCCACGCGGAGTCGCTCGGCCTCTTCTTCGAGCTGTTTCATGCGCTCCTTACTCCCCTCCATCTGGCTCAGGGCACTTTCAATTTTCGCTTGCGAGCTGGCGATGATTTGTTGGGTGGAATTCGCCTCTGCACGGGCGCGGCGGAGTTCATTTTCGACCTCCTGCCGTTCCTTCGCCACGCTACTTGAAGCCTGTAGCCTCTCTTGAGCTTGGCTCTCCTTATCCGCGATGCGTTTCTCTAGGTCTTGTAAGGAGGCCTGGCTTTGCTGGAGTGTTTCCTGCTGTTCCTCAAGGTTCGAAGCAGTGGCGGCGATGTCTTTTTCGTTCTGCTCCAGTCGCTCGGCAAGCTCACCCTTCCGCTCGTCATTAAAGGCGATGCGGTTTTGCGCGGCGGAGATGGCATTCTTCTTATCGGAGTGACGTTGGCGGAGGGCGGACAGCTCTGTATCTAGCGCCTGTGCTTTATCACGGGAATCGACGACGGCGGCTTCGCTTTGCGGCAGATCAGTCTCGATGACATCGCGGTTCTTGAAGAGCGATGACAGCGAGATGAGGTATTCCGCACGCTCGGCCGTGAGACGCTGCCAGAGGCGGTGACTGAGATGGGTGTCCAGGACTGTCACATCCTTCGCGAGAGATTGGTAACGGCGGGCCTTGGCAACCTGCCTTTTGAGCGAGTTCATGCGGCGCTCCTGCTCAGCGAGGACATCGGACACGCGGAGGAGGTTTCCCTCGGTGTACTCCAGCTTGCGGAGCGCTTCCTTTTTCTCCTTCTTCGACTTCGTAATTCCCGCCGCTTCCTCGAACACCTGGCGGCGATCCTCCGGCTTTGCAGAGAGGAGGAGGTCGATCTTCCCCTGCTCCATGATGGAGTAGGATGAACGGCCGATCCCGGTGTCCATGAACAGGTCGCCGATGTCGCGGAGGCGGCAGCGAGTGTTATTGATGAGATACTCTGACTTACCGTCCGCGTAGACTCGGCGCGTGATCGAGACCTCATTATAGTCCGTTTTCAGCGCGACCTCACAATCCGCGAGGGTGAGGGTGACCTCCGCCATCCCTAACTTCTTACGTTTTTCAGAACCGTTAAAAATAACATCCGCCATTTCTCCCCCTCGCAGCGCCTTGGCGGAGGTTTCCCCAAGAACCCAGCGGATCGCATCCACCACGTTCGATTTGCCACAGCCATTGGGACCCACGATACCGGTGACACCTTGCGCGAATTCAAAACGGGTTTTGTCTGCGAAGGATTTGAAGCCGTGGATATCGAGAGACTTAAGATACATGGGTGCTTAAAAGTGGAATTGAGACGGAGCGAGACTCCTCAAAAGGGGGGCCTAGATCATAAAGCTCCCGAGCAAAAGCTGCAAGGTGACTCGCGAAAAACAACAACATATCGCGTCATACCAATAACCAACCACACCATGCTGTGGATTGGTTTTTTTTGGGAAACCGAAGCAAATGGCAGAACTAGCCTGCGAACGTCCCAGCAGGAAATCCTTTCACACCGAGGCCTTTGATCACAAAAATTCGGCCGGCATGCTCTTCTACTTCGGTTTTATGAACCCCCGTAGTAACGTAGAGATCAGCCAAGTCAGGTCCACCAAAGGTGCACGCCGTGGTTTCGAGACATGGGAGGTCCACTCGCTCTACTTCATATCCACTAACGGGAT
>JALZWJ010000107.1 GCA_023300065.1 Akkermansiaceae bacterium | reverse complement strand
GCCACCTTCATTTTTCACCGGCGATCATGAAGGTGGCAGTCCCCTGCCCCCAACATTCCCAGCGGTTTGGGCATTGGGCTTCTTCACAGACGGTGACCAAGTTGAGGTCCTTGATCATGGACTTGGTGTCCCAGAAGACGGGATTATTTGGCAGACGGACCTTGATCCAACTGGGCTTTTTTTCGAGATGCAGTGATGCATCCATTTTCATCCGGGGACCGAAGTTTCTACCGCTTCCACAACCGCTCATAATCGCTAGTTACTCTCTGACAGGTGGATGCGCAACACCAGATGTGAGAGGTTTTCGCTGGAGGTGATTAAGCGAGGGGTAGATGTAGCGAGGATCTTGGTGGGGGGCTGGGTTTTGAGCTTTTGAGTTTTGGAGTGCCTTGGTCTCCTAGCGTTTCTGGGCGTTTGCGACGGGGAGGAACTCTTGGAGGGCCTTGATGCGGGTGGTGTTGACGGGGTGGGTACTGAGGAACTCTGGGGTGCTGGACTTATTCTGGGCACCCATGCGCTCCCAGAGGGTGACGGCCTCGCTGGGCTCATATCCGGCGCGTGCCATGAAGATGGTGCCGACGCGATCTGCCTCAAGTTCCTGAGAACGAGAAAAGGTGAGACCGAAGGCGATTTCTCCTCCTTTTGAGGCGAGCGATCCTAATTGAGAACCGGCTTCTGAACCGCCGAGAACTGCTCCAAGAATGGCACCACCGAGGGCGATGGTTTCGTTATTTTTGACACGGGCGGCGGCGTGGTTCGAGGTGACGTGAGCCATCTCGTGCGCGAGAACGGCGGCGAGTTGACCATCGGTAACGGCGACATTGAGGAGGCCGGTATTGACCCCTACTTTTCCACCGGGGAGGGCGAAGGCATTGGCCGCGGAATCTTCAAAAACCACAAATTCCCAGTTCGTGCCGGGGAGGTTGATGACTGGGCGGAGGCGGGTGGCGACGCGGTTGACGCGAGCTTGGGCGGCGGCGTTTGTGGAGACGGGTGTCTGGCTCTTATACTGGGCGAAGGCGGCCTCCCCTTGCTGGATGAGAGAGGCATCTGCGGCACGTATTTCGACGGCTCCGGTGTCGGCATTGTAAGAAGCGGGCGCCGCGCATCCGATGACGGCGATGGGGAGAAGAAGGGTGAGGCCTTTCGATTTGAGGAGTTTTTTGAGGGAGAGATTCATGCCCCATTGATAGGCCATCAGCGTGACTTTTGTCAAATCAGAGGGACAATTGTCGCAAAAGGTTGTTTCTAGCTCCGGTCTAGCACACTGTTCCCCCCGACCCGTGAATCTTCCTAACTCTATCACCTTTGCTCGGCTGATCCTCACCGCAATCTTTGTGGCGAGTGCTAGCTGGGGTGGCACGGCGGGGCTCAGCGTGGCTCTTTTTGTTTTTGTGCTGGCGACGATCTCCGATTGGCTGGATGGCTATCTGGCACGGAAGATGAATTTGGTGACCTCACTCGGTAAATTGATGGATCCACTCGCGGATAAGATCCTCGTGGCATCTGCCTTTATTTTCTTCACGAGTAAGGGGCTCTGCCCAGTGTGGGTCACGGCGGTGATCATTGGGCGGGAATTTTTGGTGACAGGACTGCGGCAAATCGCGGTGGATAAGGGCGAGGTGATCGCAGCCGATAAGCTGGGAAAATGGAAGACGACCTTTCAATTAGCCTTTGGCATTACTTGTCTGATTTGGTTGATTTTGGATTCAGCCGCGCCTCATTTGGGTTTCCCAGAGATGTTGATGTCACTGACTTCACCTGAGAATTCACTCTTCCGTGTTTTCCTCTGGGGGGCCTTGACCCTCACTCTCATCTCTGGCTTCAACTATCTGAAGAAGTCATGGAGCCTTCTTCTCGACTAATGATTATCACAAATGCACACCTCATCTCGCCCGGCTTCGAAAAGAAAGAAGCGAGTATTCTGATAAAGAATGGGCAGATCATGGAGATCGGTAACTTGACCGAGGGGGATGTGGATCTAGGAGGCAAGATGCTCCTGCCGGGGTTCATTGACATTCACTCTCACGGCGCGGATGGCGCAGATGTCTGTGATGCTTCCGCCGAAAGCCTAGAGCATATTGCTCAGACAAAACGAAAGGAAGGAGTGACGACGTGGCTCCCTACGACGCTGACACAGCCAGCGCAACGGCTCATTGAAATCGTGGAAACAGTCCGTGACTGGGCCCCTACCGCCCCTCTGCATATCCCGGGGATGCATCTGGAGGGTCCGTTTATCAATGTGGAGCAGGCCGGGGCACAGAACCCACAATTCGTGCGCGACCCAGATCTGAATGAGCTGCACGCGCTGCACCGGATTTTCCCGGCATGTATCCTCTCGCTCGCGCCGGAGCTCCCAGGAGCCTATAACGTGATCCGCGAGGCGATGGGGATGGGCATCATATCCTCGGCCGCGCATACGAAGGCGAGCTATGAGACGGTGACCCGGGCGATGGGATATGGCCTGAAACATTTGACCCATTTTGGCAATGCCATGACGGGCCTGCACCATCGTGAGATCGGAGTGATGGGCGCAGGCTTGCTGGAAGATACTTTGAAAATCGAGGTGATCGCTGATGGCATCCATCTTGCTCCTGAGATGCTGGAACTCATCTTCGCTCGTGTGCCGCGGGAAAATATTATGCTCATCACAGACTCTGTCTCAGCCTCATGGCAGGCGGATGGGGCGACCTCCCTCGGCGGCCTAGAGGTGGAGATCAAAGACGGGGTAGCCCGCTTGCAGAGCAACGGCGCGCTGGCGGGATCGACCCTGCGTTACCCGCGCGGGCTGAAGTTGATTCAGGAGATCACGGGGGAGGCATTGAGCGACCTCGTGGCGACGACTTCATGGAACCAAGCTCGCGCTCTGGGGCTGACCAATCTTGGAAAAATCGAGCCAGGATTTGCGGCGGACTTAGTCGTCCTAAATGAAGAGCTGGAGGTGGAGCGGACCTTTGTGGACGGGGTCTAAGCCCCTCCCCTCTCTTTAAGAGCCTCCCCTAGGAGTGGCTCGCTTTACGGAGCTTCTCCGCGGTGAGCTTTTTCTGGTAACGGCCTTGCACGATGTCGGTTAGGAGCAGGGTTCCGATGACAAAGTAGAAGGTGGTCTTTGTCATGGCTTGGATCTCGTTACCGAAGAACTTCAGGTGCGCGAGGTGCGCGCCCTCGGTGAGGAGCATGATGCCAACGACAAAGAGGACGAAGAGTCCGAGGACCTCATACATGCGATTACGTTGAAGAAAGTCCGTCACCTTATCGGCGAGGAGGATCATGATGAGTCCGCCGACGAGAATGGCGATGACCATGACGACCATTTGGTAACCACCGTGGCTGCCATCAGCATTCCGAGGGTTACTGGCGAGAGCCATCGCGCTGAGGATGGAATCGAACGAGAAAATCACGTTCATAAAAACGATAAGGCCGATGACTTTTTTCGGAGAAGAAGGCTGGCGATCTGCAGCATGGCCCTCTTCCTCAAGCGACATCATGTGGGAGATTTCCTTCGTCGCGGTATAGAGAATGAAAGCACCACCGAAGAGGACGATGACACTGTGGAAGTTAAAGGTGCCCTCGATCCAGCCCCCTTCTCCTGTGCTAAAGAAGGGATCTTGAAGCGCTTCAACTAAATTGATGAGAACGAAGAGAAGGATGATGCGCAGGGCCACTGCGATCCCAATTCCGAGCTTACGGACACGGCTTTGGTGCTCTTCCGGAGCGCGTTGGGACTCTAGGGAAATATAGAGGAGGTTATCGAAACCAAGGACCGCTTGGAGCAGGATGAGGAGTCCAAGGGTGATGAGGGAATTCAAAAGGTCAGGCATGAGACAAGTAATCTTCTTTATGGAAGGCTCGGCATAAAGAGAAAAAACCGGACAAACGCATTCGCTTGTCCGGTTTTTTTGAAATCACTAAGATCTGGACCTAGTCGATCGAGACTGGATCCGTGATGCCGGGGATCTCCGGCGGAGGCGCGATAAAAGAACCACCGGGAATGGACTCTGACACAGGAGGCGTGGCGACATTCGGCACCGGTGGAGCATCTGGAAGAGATGGGACAGCCGGCGGAGCAGTCAAGGATGGCACTGTGGAGACATCAGGAACCGGTGGCACAATACTAGGAATTTCGGGTGCTGGGGCGATCGTCCCAGTGGAAACATCACCGGGATCAACGGGAGGTGGCACTGAACCGAATTCAGGCACTGGAGCAGGAGCAGCCGCGCTCAGCTTAGGAACGGGACCGTCGGTAGGGCGCTCGATCACCATGATGTTCGGAACATAGCCGACATCTCCCGAGTCGAGTTCCACTTTCACGTAAGTCCCTTTGCTCGAAATCACTTTCAGCGGAGTTCCTGAGCTCAGAACCTTATCGGCACGGGCGTTCCCCTTCGGAATCTTGCTAAAGAAGGTCGCGCTATTCATCGAGGTCTCCACCCACTGGCCAGCATGGTAGCTCGGGGAATTCGGAGCAACGACCGCGGACTTCTGCTTGGCATTCGTCTTCTTCTTCGAGCGAGAGCCCGGCGAATTGAGTGGGTCAAAACTACTATCAGGACTGATAGGCTGCTTGAGATTTTTGAGATTTTGAACAGACCCACAAGATGCCAAAGCGAACGCAAGGGCTCCGAGAGTCAGGAGTGATAGAGACTTCATTACTCTCAAATCGACCATAGACTCACCATTCGGTCAATCTGATTCCTTCCCACCTTAAATGTTTCGCTTTCATAAACTAGTGAGAGCTGTAGTTTTCGAACGTGCGTTCATTGAATTCTATTCTTGTCACCGGCGGGGCTGGGTTCATCGGATCCACCTTAGTTAGGAAGCTCTTAGAACGACCTGAAGTTGAGTCCTTGGTCGTCCTAGACGCCCTCACATACGCGGGGAATCGAGGAAACCTCGTCGGCTCAGATCGCGATCCACGTTTTCATTTCGTGGAAGGTAATATTCTAGACCGCGAACTGGTGACTCGCTTACTCCAAGAATTTAAATGCACTGGCGTGATGCATCTTGCCGCAGAGTCCCACGTCGACCGCTCCATTGCACGACCCGCCGAATTCACCATCGCCAACATCGGGGGCACGGCCGTCATCCTAGAGGCCACTCGTGACCTGAAAGTGCCTTTACTTCAATGCTCTACCGATGAGGTCTACGGCCCCATTCCCTTTCCAAAGCAAGCTGACGAGTCTCAAAAACTAAAGCCATCATCCCCCTACTCTGCGAGTAAAGCCGGGGCCGACCTTCTCGTCCAAGCCGCCCACATCACCTACGGGCAAGATGTCGTAATCGCTCGTTGCACTAATAATTACGGCCCACGCCAACATCCCGAAAAACTCATCCCCCGCATGATCTACCAAGCTCTGCGCGATGCCCCCCTCCCCGTCTACGGGTCAGGTCGACAAATCCGAGATTGGATTCATGTCGATGACTGCGCCCTCGGCCTGATTGCCACTTTTGAGAAAGGCTTCCCCAACCGCGTTTACCACCTCGGAGCGAAATGTGAGCGGACGAACCTCGGCATCATTCGCACCATCCTGAAACAACTTCACAAACCCGAGTCACTCATGACTCACGTCGAAGACCGCCTGGGCCACGATGACCGCTACGCACTCAATGTCCGCCTCGCACTCGTCGAACTCGAATGGCGCGCACGCATCCCCTTCCGTTCCGGCTTCGAAGCCGCGGTGCGGGAAATGAGCCAGACCTTGAGGCCCAGCGAAGATTAAGCGGCCTAACCAACGCCCAATTCCTCACCCAGCTCTTCTTCCACGTAGCTGATCTCACGAGCCTGCAACCCGTGATCACGGATCCCACGGAGAGTCCGCAGTGATCCACGGCGAGTTCCAGGACCCTTCACTTTCTTCACCGCAGTCTCGACCAACATCGGCGTCAGAGCAGCCAATCCCAGACAGGCAAGAGAAAGACCAATCGGCCGACGCGCCCTAGCACTCATCGCCTCAGAAACTAAAATCCCCGCAGCCACGCCCAGCACTGCCGGAGCAAATGCCGCCGTCGTATCCACCCAGTCGCGTTCTTCATAAGAGTCGTTCATGAGGTAATCTTACCTCAGAGCACAAAACATCCCAAATCAAAAAGTACAGGGAGTTTTGACAAGCCCCCCATCTCCTTATTGAATCACCCCAATGAGCAACCAATACGCCCTAATTCTCGCTGGTGGCAGCGGCACCCGCTTCTGGCCCCTAAGCCGCAACGCTAAACCAAAGCAACTGCTCAACCTATTCGACGAAACCACCCTCCTCGACCAGACCATCACCCGCCTACAAGGCCTCATCCCCATCGAAAATATCCTCATCCTCACCAACGCCCTGCAAGAAGAAGAAGTGCGCAAAGTAGCCCACATGCTCCCCGCCGGAAACATCTATGCTGAGCCCGCAAAGCGCGACACCGCGCCTGCCGTCGCCCTAGGCATCGGCCTCGTCGCCGCTCGTGATCCAGACGCCACCATGGTCGTCCTCCCCTCTGATCAACTCATCCAAGACACCGCCTCTTTCCAATCCGTCCTCGCAGACACCCTCAACATCGCAGCCCAGACCGACGCCCTCGTCACCATCGGCATCAAGCCCACCTGGCCCTGCCCCTCCTACGGATACATCGAGCGCGGGCCATCCGCGAAACTCGACTTCAGCACCACGCACGAGCCCTTCGAAGTCACCTGCTTCCGTGAAAAGCCCAACCCCGAGCTCGCTGAACAATTCCTCCGCCAAGGCAACTTCGCCTGGAACGCCGGCATGTTCGTCTGGTCGCTCAAGACCGTCACCGCCGAACTCCGCCAACACACCCCACAGCTCGCTGGCTTTATCGATGAACTCAAAGACTCCCCCGACGTCTCCGCCACCATCGCCGAAAAATTCCCCGACCTCACCCCCATCTCCATCGACTACGCCCTCATGGAAAAAGCCTCCCGCGTCCTTAACATCGAAGCCACCTTCGACTGGGATGACGTCGGCTCCTGGATCTCCATCGCCAAATACCTAGACACCCAAGGCGAAGGAAATCAAACCAACGGCGAAATCACCCAGATCGAGTCCGAGAACAACATCATCTTCAACGACCGCAATGACTCCCGCATCGCCCTCCTTGGAGTCGATGACCTCATCGTCGTCCAAACCGAAGACGCCCTCCTCATCGCCAACCGCCACCAAGCCGACGACATCAAAAAACTCAGTGACCAGCTGCCGAAAAATCTGCTATAATCTTAACTATGTTAAAAGAGCGCATCGTTGAATTTGTCGAAACCCTCTCCACAGAGGACAAAGCAGAGCTCTCCTCATACCTCCGCGAGCAGGACCAAAAAGCCTACGATCAAGAAGGCCTAGAAATCGTACGCCGCCGCAGTGAGGAGATGAAAAGCGGCAAAGTTCGGGGTATCCCATTCGAGGAAGTCATCGCACGAGTCAAAGCCTCCAGGAAAAACGCTTGATGCTTATCACGCACCCGAAAGTTGAGGAGGACCTCGCAGATGCTGTCAAATTCTTCGACAGCAAATCCAACATCGTCGGAGATAAATTTCTCCAAGCGGTCGAAACCGCCGATGAGCAAATCAAAGAAAACCCACTCCGCTTTCATCCATACGGAAATCGCTTCCGCCGTTGCAACCTTCGGGGGTTTCCCTACCATATTATCTACGAAGTCGATGGGGACTGGATCGGTATTTTAGTCATCAGACATGATCGCCGCCAGCTTCCTCGTTTTTGACTCCTCCAACGATAAACAATGACCCACCCCATCCTCGCCATCGACCACGGAGACGCCCGCATCGGCATCGCCGCCACGGATGAATTCGGCATTGGCACCCATCCGGTCGAGACCATCGACTGCCGGAAAACCGAAATCATCCCACGCATCTTAGAACTCGTCACCCAGCGTAAAATCCAAGCCGTCGTCCTAGGCCTCCCCCTCCGCATGGATGGCTCCGAAGGCACCAGCTCAAAAAAAGTCCGCAAATTCGGCGAGCAACTCCGCAAGAAAATCTCCCCCATTCCCCTCACCTATTTCGACGAACGCTTCACCACCGTCACCGCCTCCGACAAACTCCGAGAAGCTGGCAAAAACGCCAAAAAACAAAAATCCATCATCGACCAAGCCGCCGCCGTAGAGATCCTAAAAGACTACCTCGGCTGGTAACCTTTCCACCATGCGCCTCAAACTCACCATCGCCTACAGCGGCACCGACTTCGCCGGTTGGCAAATCCAACCCGCCACCGACACCGTCCAAGAGCGCATTGAAAAAGCCCTCGCCGAAGTCGCGAAGGTCCCCGTCCGCCTCCACGGCTCCGGTCGCACTGATGCCGGGGTCCACGCCCTCGGCCAAGTCGCCCACTTTGACGCCCCCGACCACCTCACCATGAACCCCTTTAACTGGGTTCCCGCGCTGAACACAAAACTCCCCCCCACCATCCGCATCACAGAATGTGAGGAAGTGGCCGCTGACTTCCACGCCCGCTTCTCCGCCCTTGCCAAGACCTACACCTACCACCTCTCCCTCGCCCCCATTCTCCCCCCCTTCCTCGCAAAACGCGCTTGGCACATCCCACGCCAGCTCAACCCAGATGACCTGCGCGAGGCCCTCGCATTCTACCTCGGCACCCACGACTTCCGCGCCTTCTCCGCCAACCGCGGAAACGAAACCGCGGACACCGACTACCTCCGCACCATCACCCGCTCCGACTTCGAGCAAATCCCAGAAGGCTACCTCCTCACCTTCACCGGAAATGGCTTCCTCTATAAAATGGTCCGCTTCCTCACCGGCGCCGCCGTCCAAGCCTCCCAAGGCTTCCTCCGCCAAGACGACCTCTACAACCTCCTCCACTCCCCCACCGAAATCCCACCCACTGGGCAAACCCACCCCCTCTGCGCCCCTGCCGATGGCCTCACCCTACTCGAGGTCAATTACGATAACCTTGCTTCCTAAGCCCCCCTTCCACAAACTCCCCACCATCGTGAGTGCGCCCACCAAAAAACCTTGGAAACAGCCGCTCATCACGGCCCTCCTCGTCGTCCTCGGCTCCGTCGCCATCTTCTTCCCCGCCTGGCTCCCAGAGAGCCCCACCCTCCCCACCGAGGATGGCATCGTCGAGGGCATGCAATTCGCCCTCCTCCTCGCCACCTCCGCCTTCTGGTTCGGAGCCTCCCTCCCCGCCGGCCGCATCGGCCCCTACTACCAAATCATGGGCGCCATCGCTCTCGGCGTCGCCCTCGGTGAGGCGAATTCCCTCATCGAAGCCACCACTCATTTCCCCGTCGAGTATTTCTTCGCCCCCCTCGGCATCTTCGTCCTTCTAAAATTCAAAAAACACCGCCAACACTTCGGCGAGTTTTTTGGCGAATTCTCCTCCCACCCTGCCGCCGGCTTCTTTGCCTCCGCCTTCATGCTCATCTTCGTTCTCGCCCGCTTCCTCGGAACCTCCCTACTCTGGAGGGCCTCACTGGGCGAGAGCTACCATCCGGATGTCCCAGACACCGTCGAGGCCTACCTAGAGCTCCTCGCCTGCTACCTCCTCCTCGTCGGCACCATCGGCCTCTGCCTCGCCAACCGCCCACACGACCCCACCGAATTCGACTAGCATGGACCACCCCAGACTCATCCTCGGCAACTCGAATAAGCGCTTCTCCGGCGTCACCTCCACCATGCTCCAGACCCTCCCAGAGGTCGCGGCACGCATGCCCCTCGCCGTCCTCGGAGGCCACCACCTCCCAACCAGCACCCCCACCCTCACCTTCCGCCAACTCATCCACACCAAAGGCACCCCCACCCGCCTTTTCCACGCCCGGCGGAATGATGAAATGATCCAAGCCCTCGCCGCCCGCAAGCTCGGCGCCCCCCTTAAAATCGTCTTCACCTCCACCGCCCAGCGCCACCACTCCCGCTTCACCCGCTGGCTCATGAGCCAGATGGATGGCATCATCACCACCTGCTCAGGAGCCCAATCTTACCTCGAAAAAAAGGCCGACGTCATGATCCCTCACGGCATCGATCTCCACCGCTTCCAACCACCAGTTGATAAAAAATCAGCCTGGAAATCCCTCGGCTTCCCCGGCGATTACGGCATCGGGATCTTCGGCCGCGTCCGTCCTCAAAAAGGGATCGACCTCCTCATCGACGCCGCCCTCCCCCTCCTCAAAAACGACCCCGCCCCCACCATCATCATCGTCGGTGAAACCACCCCAAAATTCCGCGACTACCAAAAAGACCTCCAAGCCAAGATCGACGCCGCAGGCCTCACCCAGCGCATCATCTTCCACGGCAAACGCCCCGGCTCCGAGCTCCCAGCCCTCTTCCAAGGCATGTCCCTCGTCGCCGCCCTCTCACGGAACGAGGGCTTCGGCCTCACCGTCCCAGAAGCCATGGCCTGCCAATGCGCCGTCCTAGCCTCCCACGCCGGAGCTTGGCAGGACATTATCTCCGAAGGCGTCCACGGCTTCACCGTCCCCTGCGATAACGTCACCGCAACCCACGAAAAGCTCGCCACTCTCATCTCCGATCATGACAAACTGTTAGAAATGGGCAAAACAGGACGCGCACATGTCGAGGCGAACTACACCATCGATCAAGAAGCTCAATCGCTCTGCGACTTCTACCGCAAAGTCCAAACATCTTAAGACCCGTGCCACGCATCAAGATCAGCCACCGCATCGAATACGGATTCTACCGTGTCTTCGAAACAGCACTGCGTGGCCTCTCGGTGAGAAGCACCGTCTCGCTCGGCGAATTCCTCGGACGCATCGCCATCCGCATCCTCCCCAAATATCGCCGCATCGTCCTGCGCAACCTCCGCTTTGCTTATAGCGATTCGAAGTCGCCCGAGGAAATTGAAGATCTCCTCCATGAAGTCTTCGAGCGCAATGGTGGCAACCTCCTCTCCTCCATCAGACTCCCCTTTCTCAACGACGACGAACTGCGTAAGCAC
>JALZWJ010000106.1 GCA_023300065.1 Akkermansiaceae bacterium | reverse complement strand
TGTCGAGGCGTCACTTTAATGGAGTCGATGGTAAAGTCCGCGCGCTCCGATGTCTGGAAAGGGGCGATGACGGTGAAGAAGGTGGTGGGGCCGGTAGAGTCGCCTGATTCGACAAAGCCTTCCCAGGTGTTTTCCCCAGAGGTGATGGTGATTCTGAGGTTGATGTCGGTTCGGTAGTCGCTTTGGATCTGGCCTAGGGCTTCTCCTCTTATTTGTTGTGTGGCTTGGTCATCGTAGGTGACTCGGATGGTGACGGGGTCACCGGGTGGGAGGTCTGCGCGCTCGAAGACTCCGGTGCCGCTGGTGAGGGCGCCGGTGGCGGTCCAGAGGACGATTTCGGCTTGGGCTGCGGTGGCGAGGCAGAGGATTAGAGCGAGAAATTTGGGCATTGGCTGAGGAAGGCTTTGGGATTGTCGAAGATGACTTTCTCGACAATCTCAGGGGTGTGGTGGCGCTTCTTCATTTCGAGCGCGGTTTTGATGACGGCGAGGGGATCTGAGATGCCCCAGTCGCAGGCGGAGTTCATCCAGATGCGTTCCATGCCGAAGGTCTCGAGGATGTCGATGGCGCGGGCGGGGGAGCATTTGGATTCCGGGTAGAGGGTCATGCCGGCCCAGTATCCTGCGTCGAGGACGAGGGGGGCGGTGTGCTCTTCGACGTGGTCGATGATGACGCGGTCACGGTCGACGTTGGCGTTTTTAAGGGCGTCTAGGATGAGGCGGGTGCCTTTTAATTTATCCTCGAGGTGGGGGGTGTGGATGAGGATGGCTTGATCGTATTTTTTGGCGATCTCTAGGTGCTCTTCAAAGATCATCAATTCGTTTTTGGTGTTCTTGTTGAGGCCGATTTCGCCGATGCCGAGGACGGTGGGTTTGTCGATGAAGTCGGGGATGAGGGACATGACCTCGCGGGCGAAGACGGGGTCCTCTGCCTCCTTCGGGTTGATGCAGAGCCAGCAGAAGTGCTTGATGCCGAATTTGGCGGCGCGGGCCGGTTCATACTCGGTGAGTTGGCGGTAGTAGTCGTGAAAGCCTTGGGCGTCAGCACGGTCGAAGCCAGCCCAGAAGGCCGGTTCGCAAAGAGCCTCGCAACCGACTTGGGCGATGGCTTGGTAGTCCGCAGTGGTGCGGCTGACCATGTGGGCGTGTGGTTCGATGTAGCGCATGGGAATGGGTGATAGGTGACTAGGTGAGAGAGTTATTTAGGGAGGACCTTTTGGATGAATCCGAAGTGTTTGTCATGGTGTAACAATTCAAGATTATTGCTAAGTGCGCAGGCTTGAATTTGGATGTCAGAGAGGGGCGCATTGACTCCGCGTTTTTTGCAGATGCGGGCGATTCGAGCCGTTTCGTTCCAGCATTTTTGGTCGAATTCAAAAAAATGAATCATCTCTACGAAGTTTGCCAATTCCTGCTCTTCTCGCTTGCTGCGGATTCCTTGGAAAAGTTCGACCCAGACGACAGAGGTGATTCCTAGTTCGCGGCGAATCATGCGCTCGACAAAATCGGCATGCTCACTTTCGGGCATGGTGCCACGGAGGTAAGGGATACAGACAGAGGTATCGGCGAGTGTCATTCTGATGCTCGGGCTTGATAGTCGGCGAGTTGACGGGTCGATTCGGCGACATCGGCGGCCTCAATCTCATCATTATCCATGAGTTTGAGTGGGTTCTTCCTAATGCGTTCGCTGAAGGCTAGAACGCGCTGGCGATGATTATAGTCGTCCATGGCTGCGAGAATGGCATCTCTTTTTGTGGAGGCTCCAGAATACTTTATGGAGTCCTTGAGAGTCTTCTCTGGAATATCAACCGTGGTCTTCATGGAATCTAATTTAGCTGGAAAAGGATTCTTTTCAAGCCTCCTCTTGGTGCGCGCCATAGGCGAATTGGATGCCGGCGCTTTCTAGGGGCTCGGTGGAGTGGTCTGAGAATGCGAGGTGGACGGCTTGGGCACGGGTAGTGCCGGCGGGTGGGTTTTGCATGGCGGCGAGCGCTTTGGCAAAGGCGGGGTGGCGGAAATCTGCCTCGCCCGGGTGGCGGTCTACGCGGTCGAGAAAGGAGGCGATTTCAAGAAGCTTGAAACGCGCGTCCATGAAGTAGAGGTCTTGGATTTCCTTTTTAGTGGGCATGTGAGAATGGTGAATTTTGAATGGGGACTTGGACTGGTTGGGGGGGGCTTGTGTTTTGGATACACAGGCGGGACGCCTATGCTACTTAGACATGCCGGTGATGTGCTCGTAGAACTCTGGGTTGAGATCGGCGAGGGGGCTGCGGAGTTGATCGAGCTCGGCTTTTGGGCCGTGGATCTCGATGCGGTAGAGCTCGGAGACGGTGAGGGCTTCCTCGATGCAGGAGCCGACGTTTTCGAGATGGCGGAGGACGCCGGCGGCACCGACGTAGGCCTCGCGGCAGAAGACTTGGTCGCCGCAAACGGAGAAGTCATAGTAGAGGCAGGTGTCCTCGGTGCTGGTGCGGGCTACGAATTCCTTCATGGTTTCTTTGAAGGCGTCGAGCTTACCGGGCTGGACTTTGAAGTATGGGTTGATGCTGACGGCTTGGGAAAGGTGGCTCATGGGAGGATTGTGAACGTTGAAGGAGGAAGGTCCAAGGTGGAATTTTCAGATGCTTGGTTGGTGAGGGAGATTACCACAGAAAGAGCGGAAGAGAGCAGAATCTTGGTTGGGGGCTAGGTTGATGTTTTGATGATGGGGACGCGGGCGTGGGCCGTGGTGGGGTCGCCGAGGAGAATGGTGTTTGGGGAAGCGATGGCTTCTTTTAGGGGGACGGTGGTGAGGGTGAGGGTGCGGTTTTGGGAAAGCTTGATGCGGAGGTTGTGGGCGAGGCGGCCCATGGAGTAGCGGGCGTTGATCTCGCTAACGCGGTGCCAGGCGAGGCCGCTGGGAGTTTCGTGGAGAAAGGAGTCGATGCAGATGGGGCCGAGGTATTGGTGGTGGTTTAAGAACTCGCGGAGGGCCTCGAGGAGGTCGTCTTTCGCAGTGGGGAGGACTTGGGTCGCGATGAGGCGGGCCTGTTCTGAGGGGAGTCCGGTGGCGGGCTTTTGCGCGGAGGTGGAGGAGATCCATTGCCCGTTTTTACTGACTTCTTGATGACAGAGTCCGAGGAAGCGGAGGCCGCCTTGGCCGGGTGGGTGGGAGTGGTAGAGGAGGGAGAATTCGCAGGTTTTGGTGAGCCAGGGCTCGATGAGGTGGGGGGCTTTTAAGGTTGGGATTTCTTGATGAGAGAATTTTTGGATGCCGCGTCCGGCGGAGCTGAGGAGGGGCTTGGCGATCCATTCTTGGTGAGGTTGGTCTGCGATGAAGCTTTGGATTTCAGCGTGGCTTTGGCAGATTGCGGACGGAATGGGGGATGGGTCTACGATGGCGCGGAATTTGAGTCCGGCTTCTTTACTAAGGAGGGAGGGATTGGGGATTCCCCAGGGGCGTTCTTCGCGGATCTTTCGGGCTTCGCGGATAGAGGCGAGGTCGGAGAGGGGGGCGACTTCTGGGAAGGTGAGGTTTTGGCCCGCGAGGTATTCGCGGTGTTTATCACTGGGGAGGTTTCGGAGGAGGACGAGGTCATCCGACGATGGGGCGGCGAGGGCGAAGGTATACTCGAGGTCGGCGGCGAGGGCGTTGATTTTTTTCGGGGCGGTCCAGCCTTTTTTAGCGGCGGCGAACTCGACTTCTGGGTTGAACCAGTAGAGGTCAGGGCTGCGGCCGCGGGAGGCTTGGAAGTGCTTGAGGGAGATGATGAAGTCCTCGTTGAGCCCGGCCTTCCGGCGGCCTTCTTCATTAAAGGGAGCCAGCCCTTTTGCGCGGATGGGGGTGAGGGGGATGTGGAGTTGCTTGTGCCAGGCGTCCCAGTCGGTTTGGGCGTTTTTCTTCCAACGGCGGAGCCATTTTACGCCGTGGCCGACGTGGGCGATCTCGTCGTGATAGATTTTGTTGAGGATCTTGGCGGTTTTTTGGTCACCTGCTTTTGCGAGGACTTCTGAGTAGTGCTTGGCGTAGTCGAGGTTGGCTTGCTCGAAGGTGAGGGAGAGGCGGGAGACATAGTCCAGCGGGCTTTCCATGGAGGAAATATGGGTCCAGATCATGGGGCTGAGGTGGTAGTCACCAAACTCGACTCCGCATTCCTTCATGCGTTGCAAATACCAACGGGTGTGGTTTTGCTCTTCTTGGAGAGTGTGGAGGACGCCCCGGCGGAAGGCGTCTGGGGCATCGGGGAATTTCAGAAGGGCGAGGGCCATAAGCTCGACCGCGATGAGCTCATGGTTCGCAAAAAAGTGGAGGAGGATGGCGCGCTGTTCCTCATCATGGATTTGTTCTTCGCTGGGGAAGGGGGAGCGGCCGTTGCTAGCTTGAGGTTTAAGATGATCCGGGCGGCCCGGGAGGTCTGGGGTCTTAAATCCACCACGTCGGGGTGGATCTAGGGTGAGGGTCTTTGGGGCGTGGGTGAGTTTCTCCTCCAGCGTGGTGCCTTGGAGCACGCGCTGGGCAAATTCAGAAACGGTCTGGGGATCTGCCATGGATGGGAGCAAGAGTTCGGCGCATTTGGGAGACTTGCAAAGGAAAAAGAAGATGAGGAGAAATCACTCTGGTGGAATAAAGGGCGTTTCGCGGCATCTCACTGATAATACTATGAAAATACGATTGATCATTGGCGGAGCGATAGCAGGATTAGCCATCATGGTAGGCATAGCTCCTGGAGAGAAACTTTCTTTAGCTGACGGTAAGGTGTCGGCGACGACGCTCCCGCTCGACGTGAAAACGGCGAAGGTGAAATTTGAAACGGCGACCTTCGGCATCGGATGATTTTGGGGACCAGACTCCGAGTTCGGAAGTCTCACTGGTGTTCTACGCACGCGGGTTGGTTATGCGGGAGGAGATAAGGTAAAGCCGTCGTATTATAGTATGGGTGATCATACTGAGGCGATTTCGATCGATTTTGATCCTGACGTTCTGAGTTACTCGGACCTACTGGATTTTTTCTGGTCAGCGCATCGTTGTGATCAGGTGAATCGTTCGCGCCAGTATATGAACGCGGTCTTTTATCACAATGAAGCTCAGCAAAAGGCGGCGGAAGCATCCCTGACGGTTGCTGCGAAGAAGCTGGGAGTCGAGGTCGCGGCAGTGCAGACGAGCATTATTTCAGTGAAGGAATTCACTTATGCGGAGGCTTACCACCAGAAATATTATCTGACGAGGTACCCTGAAATTCGCGATGTGTTGACCGCGGCATACCAAGATGGAAAGTCATTGGCTGATTCAACAGTTGCGATGCGTCTGAACGCATACCTAGGCAGCGGGATGAAAAAGAACTGGAAGGAATTTCTTACGGAGCTGCCGGAATTCGGTCTGCCTGAAAAATTGGAACAATATTTAGAGCGACTTGCGACTGATACGCTTGCGGGGACGAAGTAGATTTTCTTTCTCTCGTGGGCCAGTCGAGGCTTGCGGAGATTTTTTCAGAGGGCCATAGTATTGCCCATGAAACGTCTGTGTTTAGCCATTCTCTCTGTTGCTTTTGTGTCTGTTCTTGCTTCATGTGAGGCGACGAACAGTCGGCGTGCTGGTGGCGGGGCCTTCGATGAATCTGAGCTGGGGCGGAAGTTAGATGCGAATGCCCACCTTGATGATCCAAGCATCCCCGGTGGCCGCTCCTTCGAGCAGTGGCGAGAAGAGTAGTAGGTCGGCTGGGTGACTTCAACCTTGCGGGATTTCACCGCATGGCGGTTTTTCTGATTGTCCTTGGGGATGGTCCACGGTTTTCTTGTGACATGGATCCACGGTATATCGAACTGGCGCAACAACTCATCCGCTACTCAACCTCACTTAAGAAAGGTGAGAAGATCCTTCTCGATCTTGTGGATACGCCAGATGAGATGGCGATCGCACTGATCCGCGAGGTGCGCGCTCGGAAGGCTGAGCCTTTTCTCCGCTTAGGTTCGAACCGTCTTGGCCGCGAACTCATGATGGGCGCGAGTGATGAGCAATATAAAACCACCGCGAAGCATCTGCTCGCCGAGATGAAGGATATGGATGCCTACATTGCGATCCGAGGTTCCCATAATATTACGGAGACCAGCGATGTTCCTGCAAAGCAGATGGGAACGGCGATGAAGCATATTCGTAAGGTCCTAGACCACCGTGTTAAGAAGACGAAATGGTGTGTCCTCCGTTGGCCTCACCCTGCGATGGCTCAGCAAGCTGGGATGAGCACTGAGGCCTTTGAGGACTTTTATTTCAAGGTCTGTCTGCTCGACTACAAGGCGCTGCTCCCGGCTATGAATTCCTTAAAGAAGTTCATGGAGAAAACAAACGAGGTCCATATTTTAGGAAACGGGACAGATTTAAAATTCTCGATCAAAGACATCCCGGCAATCGTTTGTGGCGGAAATTATAATATCCCAGATGGTGAGGTTTTTAGTGCACCGGTGAAGGATTCGGTGGAGGGCGTGATCGCCTATAATGCGCCGACTATTTATCGGGGTATCAGTTTCGATGGCATCACACTCACCTTCAAGAAAGGCAAGATCGTGAAGGCGGTGGCTGCGGGGGGGAAGACGAAGGAGCTGAATAAGATTCTCGATAGTGATGCTGGCGCCCGCTACGTGGGGGAATTTGCGATCGCTTTCCACCCATTAATCCGTGAGCCAATGCGTGACATTCTCTTTGATGAGAAGATTGCGGGGAGCTTCCACTTCACTCCAGGTCAGGCTTACGATGAGGCAGATAATGGTAACCGCTCGACCGTTCACTGGGACATGGTGAACATCCAGCGCAGGGACTATGGCGGAGGTGAAATCTATTTTGACGGGAAGCTTTTTCGGAAAGATGGTATCTTCATCCCGAAGAGCCTCACTAAGCTTAACGGTTAGTTTGATTCGCTTGTTCTTCCCCTCGATTCAGTTAGGTTCGGCGTGATGAAAATTCTCACCCACGATGACAAAACGTATTCAGCTTTCGTGAAGAAGTTGTATCGCCGGGCCATTCCGAGCGATACGGTTTCTGCGGCGGTTTCTGAGATCGTCGAGGATGTTGCTAAAAAGGGGGATCGGGCACTCGTGTCCTTTGCTGCAAAATTCGACGGGGCGAAGTTGACCACAAAATCACTCCGCGTGAGTGAGGCAGAGCTGGCCCACGCGCGGGCCAGCGTGAGTCAAAAAACAAAATCTGCGATCAAAGCCTCGCTGAAAAATATCCACTCGTTCGCCAAGAAGAGCCAACGCAAAAATTGGTCCTCCAAGAACCCTCAGGGTGTAGAGGTGGGTGAGCGATTTGTCCCCTTCGATCGAGTGGGGGTTTACGTTCCTGGAGGGAAAGCACCTCTGGTCTCGACGTCCTTGATGACCGCAGGATTTGCCCAAGCGGCGGGGGTTCCTGAAATCGTGGCAGCCACCCCGCCGGGAGCTGATGGGTCGGTCAATGTGGACCTGCTTTATGCGCTAGATTCAGCAGGAGCGACGGAGATTTATAAAGCTGGCGGTGCCCACGGGATCGCGGCTCTCTCACTTGGGACTCAGACGATTGCGCCGGTTGATAAGGTTTTTGGCCCCGGAAATAGTTACGTGGTGGAGGCGAAGCGACAGATGGTGGGAGCGGTTTCGATCGATTTGTTACCAGGGCCAAGTGAGGTCCTCATTGCGGCTGATTCTACTGGGAATGCCCGTTTTCTCGCGGCGGATC
Organism: Akkermansiaceae bacterium; assembly: GCA_023300065.1. GTDB lineage: Bacteria > Verrucomicrobiota > Verrucomicrobiia > Verrucomicrobiales > Akkermansiaceae > SW10. The sequence continues at coordinate 3,741 of JALZWJ010000106.1, read as the reverse complement.
TCCTCGCGCAAGCTGAACATGGTCCGGACTCAGTAGTGGGTATGGTGACGCACTCGAAGAAACTTTTTAAAGAAGTCCAAGCCGAGCTTCAGAGTCAGTTGGCGGAAACTCCACGCCGTGAGATTGCAACTCAGGCGCTTAAAAAAGCGGGCTTCCTCTTACTCACTAAGTCGATGAAAGAGTCTCTGGCGATCGTAAACGATTGGGCCCCTGAGCATCTGATTCTTGTCGCGAAAGATGAGGAGAAGTGGCTGGATGAGGTCCGCACGGCGGGTGCCATTTATGTGGGGAATTATTCCGCCGTGGCGGTGGGGGACTTTCTCGCTGGGCCAAGTCATACCTTACCCACCGAGGGCTCTGGTCGTTCTTTTTCTGGACTACGAGCGGACCAATTCCAACGCCGCGCTAGCGTGGTGCGGATGGACCAAGCGGCGGTTAAGAAATCTCAAAAAATAGTGGAGCACTTTGCGGAGATGGAGGGGCTGCAGGCGCACGGGCGCTCGGTCACGCTCCGAGCCGAAAGTTAAAAAATGGGAAAAGACGTCACAGATTCTCGGAAGAGGAAAGTTTATCGCGCTAAGAGTTTTGCGGTAAGCGCGATGGCGTGCCCGGGGTGTCATGTGACTCTCACTGAGGCGGCGACGGAATGCGCGCGTTGTGGGTATTCCGGTTCTCATACGGTGGCTCGCTTCCCGTATGAGGCTCCTGCGATGGGGCGGTTTATCGATCCACAAGGGCATTTCTCAGAGGATGACCGGATGCGGATTGGTAAATCTCTGGCGGAGCTGGCTAAGAAATTCCCCCAACCTCGGATTTGTTTTAGCGTCGTTGATCTCGATGAGGAAACTGACCTCCGGGAGTTTGGTTTTTGGATGATGAATGCGAGTCCTGTTCCTGATCAAAACGAGGCTGAGTGGCGGCCTTGGACGATATTACTCGTGATTGATGACATCAATGGGCGGGCTTCGGTGACGCCAGGATATGCGATTGAGCCTTTTCTCGATGATGAGGCATGGGCTGATCTCATTCGGAAAGAGCAGATGCATTTCTTTGGGCGGGATTATGTGAATGCCGCTCTGAACTTTATTCAAGGCGCGGGGATGATTCTCAATCAAGGGGCCTCACGTGCTGAGCGAAAAATCAGAGGGAATCGCGCCGTGGGATCTAGAAAACAGAGAAAGGAGAAGAGATCCTGATGAGGCTTTTGATTCTCTTCTTTGTGAGCTTTCTAAGTCCGCTTGTGGGTCGCGAGAGCTTTGAGCTTGGGAACCTCCCTCCCGCTCCGAATAGCGGCGTCTATGATCCCGAACAGTGGCTGACGGCTCAAGCGAGGGTTGAGATTGAAGAGAGCATGGCGAGGGCGAAGCTAAATTGGAAAACTCAAGTGTTTCTCGTGGTTCTCCCTGAGCGCCCTGAAGCTGATGGTGATGTTTTAGCCCGCGCGATTGCGGAGGGATGGGGGGCTGGCAGGCTTTGGGGCGTAGCGATTCATGTCGTAGGGGATCCTGAGTTTCCGGCATTTTATGCTGGTCGGAAGGATTCCTTTGGGTGGCCGGAGTCCAAAGAAAATGAGTTCACGGCGGATCTGAATGAGGCGCTGGCTGATGTGACCGGACGGGCGATGCGGGAGGGAGATCACCGACTTCAAGTTCAGACTGGAATTCATGAACTCTCTGGGGAACTCGGTTATTTAGGAATTATGATGTCTCGCATTGATCGACTCCATGACAAGGCGCGCGGCGAAGGGGTGAAGGTCTATCGGAAGAAGCAGTCTAACGCTCGATTTATAAAGCGCTTACTGCTGGTGCTTGTGCCGCTTGCGCTGCTCGTGGTGGGCATTGTCATCTCCCGGATTCGAAAAAAGAGGAAGGAGACGAGAGTGGACTTTTATTTCCCAGAAACGTCTCCCCGTCGTCGTTTTAGGGCTCCTTGGAGCGGGGGGGGCGATGTGATTGTGAAATTTGGCTCGCGGATCCAGAAGGACGGATCACGGAAGGGGTAGCGCGGCTATTTTTTTGCGGGAGCGGCTTCAATCGCAAAGTTCTCTGATCCCGTTGATAAAATTCCGGGAAGTGTGGTGTGTCCTTTTGGCGAATATTCGGAGCGAGGCACGGAGAGTATGACGGCACCTTCCGCGTTACGTGTCACGGTTTGCGTTTGATCGGAAGACACTTGGCGGTCGCTTGAAAAGAAATAGAAGTTGGTTAGGGATTGTTTTTTGAGGCCTTCGATCTGCATCTGAATCATTGAAGCTTCTGGGGCGCTGAGGAGGGTGCATTTCAGTGCGTGAGTGGCCTTTGGGATCTCACCGAGGGACTTCTTGATAAGGGCGGACGCTTCGGGGTTTTTAACGGCGACTTCCGCGACGGGCAGGGTGATTTTGACGGTCTGGAACCCGGGGAAACACCCCTTGGCGCAGCACATCCATGCGGCTTCAGCGGAGAGAGTGACTGAAGAGTCAGGAATTGTCGTCGGTGGAGTGATCGTCACGAGTAGGGTGACATCCCGCTCGTATCCGTGACAGGGATACTGCGACATGAAGGTTTTTTCAGGGAAAGGCCAAGAGATCTCAGACGCGGTAAATCCGGGGGGGAGCGTCCATTTAAGAGAAGTTTCCATACCGACGAGTCCTGGGTTTTTCCAGTAGGTATGGAAGCCCGGGAGGTGATGGATATGCAGGCCTACCGTAAATGGAGTGTCTGCTGTGATGGTTTGGTCTTCAGAAATAAGTCCGATGGTGAGTCCCGGGCCCTTCAGTTGTGGATCCTCTCCCCGAGCAATTGTGAGGAGAAGGAGGAAGATGGAAATCGCTCTGATGGCTCTCATTGTGACTCTCTAATACGCGCAGATGGGCGGGGAAATTTCACCCATCTAGCTGATGGGCTGGTGTTTCTTTTCGTTCCTATTGAGGAATAATGTAGGACCTTCCGGTGATGATCTTAGAACCGGAGATGCCATTCGCTCTTTGGATGGCTGAGACTGATTTGCCATAGCGCCTTGAGAGACCGTAGAGGGTATCGCCGCGTGTGACGACGTGGCGGGTTACCCTCGGTGCGGTGACCGTTGGTCTGCTTACGACGGGCTTTTTCACGACAGGGGCGGGTGCGATTGGCTGTGGTAGGAGCACAGGTTGCGGGACCGCCGCAGGAACGGGAATAGACCGTGCGACGAGTACTGGGCGGGGTGCTGGGCGGGGTGCTGGAATGGGGACTGGAGCAGGAGGCGCCACGACTTTAGGCGGGGCCTTTTTAGCGATGGATTTCTTGACCGGCTTAGGTTCGGTATTTCTGAGATTAGAGCCCCGTTTAGGAGGGTTGTCTGCCCATGCCTCGACGTAGTTGCCGTCTTCGTCGAAAGGGCCTACGTCAGGGTTATAGGAAGGGGAACCGCTGCCGGAACAACTGATGATGAACAAAGTGGTCGAAAAAAGCAGGGAGAATTGGCAAAGACGCGAGAACATTGGTGGATGGGTTGTGAACGGTGTGGAAGCAAGGAATGGTGAGGCACTAGGGGGAGTCTCAGCAGCTTGCCCCTCCAGCGTTGGTTGGGGTGTGAGGGAAGCTTTGCATCTTTTCTAGCAGGTCGCAAGAATCTCTCTCTGGAGAGTGCTTTAATTTAGCGTCTTCCCGCCATTGTTTCCAATGGGGAGAGGCCCCGGTATCGAGTGGGAATGATTGTTCCGGTGCACGAGGAAGAGCTTTTTGAAAGGCCCTCCCTCGTGCAGGGAACAACAACGTTCAT
>JALZWJ010000105.1 GCA_023300065.1 Akkermansiaceae bacterium | reverse complement strand
CAAGCGCTGAGATGTCGCTTCTCAGATAACATCCTCGATGAGGAGCGCAACCTCGTGCGCCATCTCCAAGTGGAGAATCTCAACCACCGTTTTTGGAAAGGTGGCAAAGCGATCGATAGCCTCTCCTTCCAACTCGAGCGGGGCCAAATGATGTGCATCATTGGACCCAGTGGAAGTGGTAAAAGCACCCTTTTAGAAATCTTAGCAGGACAGCGGAGCCCCAAGAGCGGGCACGTGAGGCTGAATGGACTATCGCTTTACGAGCGCCAAAGCCGCCTCTCTCCCCTCATCTCATTCATGCCACAAGAGGATGCGCTGAGTGAACAGTTGAGCGCCCGCGAGCACCTCGCTCACGCTGCCGCGATCCGCCGACCACACCTCTCCGAAACGGCCATTCAGAAACGCGTCAACTATCTCCTTGGTGAACTCGGACTGGACCGAATTGGAGAACGCCGCATTGGCGCACCTGGATCTAAAAGCCTCAGTGGAGGCGAACGCTCCCGCCTCAATGCGGGGCTAGACCTCATTGGTGGCGGCGAGATCTTTCTCTTTGATGAACCGATCTCCGGCCTCTCCTCAAAGGATGCCGAACACGTGGTAGATGCCCTTCACGGCTTCGCCCAAGACAAGATCGTGGTGGCTTCACTCCACCGTCCCAGTGAAAAAGTTCTCGGGGCCTTCGACCTCGTCTTACTCCTCGACCGGGGCGGGAAAATGGCCTTCTACGGTCCGCCCTCCGAACTCGTAAATTACTTTAAGGAAGCCTCGGATGACCTTGGGCTGGCCAGTCCCGAAAGCCCTGACAGAGCGAAAAACCCGCTCCACCACGGCGCCGACTTTGTCTTCGATGTGCTAGAGAGCCCGATGCCGCAACTGCATACTACGGGGAAAATGAAGCGCCGATTCCTGCCTGACTTTTGGCAAGAACGCTTCGAAAACCGCCAAGTCATGGCACATCTTTCGCTCTCGAAAGCAGGCCAAGCGACTGGGGGTATCGAGGTCCCCACTGCGGATGACCAAGTGGCAGCTCCGGAACCCCCTGCTCACGGAAGGAGGCAGAAGTGGATGATCTTTAAAACCCACCTCGCCCGCGCCGCGAAGTCGAAGTATCGCCACCGCGGGACGTTCTACTCCGCACTTCTGGAAGCCCCTCTCTTGGCGGGGTTGATCGGCATGACACTCCGAGCATCTGCGGAGGGGAGTTATCAATTCCACTCCGGAATGCACCTTTCTTCTTACCTTTTTCTAGCCGTCACCGTGGCGATGTTCTTTGGCCTCACGAACAGCGCCACCGAAGTGCTGCGAGACCGCCCCGTGCTGAGGAGAGAGCGTAATTGCCGCCCACACCCCATTCTCTATCTAGGCGCTAAGTTCCTGGTCCTGACCGCGATGGTCTCACTCCAATCCGCCGTCTTTATCGGGGTTGCTCATGCCGTTTTGGAAATTCAGAATCTCTTTTGGGAGCACTTTGGGTGGATGGTTTTGACCGGCTGCTGCGGCACCGCCCTCGCCCTCTTAATCTCGGTCATGGCGCGTTCAGAGCGAACTGCCCTCGGTGCCATCCCCCTGATTCTAGTCCCTCAGATCCTCCTCGCCGGGGCCCTCATTCCATTTAAGGAAATGAACCGCGGCCTCTTTGTCAGAGCAGATGATGGCCGTGATGAAGGTGGTGAACCGGTGCCCTCTACCATCATGCCCCTCCGCTACGCCTTTGAAGGGAGCCTTGTCAGCCAAGCGACCAGTAACCGATTTGAGAAAGTCCGCCAACCGCTGCAAGAGCGGATCGACAAACTCAAGGAGCTAAAAAAACTGAGCTCTGAGGAGCAAAAAGAACTTTATGATGGGAGCGAGGAACTCCGCGTCCTCTTCGCCGCAGTGAGTAGAACGCCAAAAGAGGCTGATCGAATTTTGGACGACCCACTTGCAGAACTCGAGAAAATGCTCGCCTTTGAAGCCGCCGGAGAAGAGATCGATGAAGACTTTGATTCGGACCATCCGATTCGCTCCGTCTCACAATTCTTCGTCAACGAACGGGTCGAAAACTTGGTCGAACTTGCCGAGACCTCACGCCTTGATGGGCGGCGGAGTGATCGGCCGAAAGTCTTCCTAGCAAAGGAGAAGTATTTCCTCGGCTTTACGATCAGCACTCAGTGGTATTGTCGGCTATTTTTGCTCAGCCTCACTTTGGCGTTTCTAATCCCAGCGATCTACCTGCTCAAGCTGTCTCTGATCAGGCGCTGATGGCTCGGCCGGCTCGGCGAGAGCAGTGCCGAGAGCGCGGGAAACCGAGGCCACCGCATCTTGTGAGAGAGGCCGCTGCACGATCACGCCCAAGACGACGAGCCCGAAGTGCGAACGACGAGGAATCACTTCCATCACACGATCTGGACCGATCTTCACATGAAGGGAACCAAGGTTCGCGTTCTCGCCAACCTGGCGCCCGGCACTACTGGAAGCGTGCGCAAGAGTGCGTGCGACTTTGACCAATTTCTCACTGCCCACTTCATCGACCACGATCTCGCCGTGACGATCACAGATGAAATAAGAACGAGTTGGGATCTGCTCCATCAACCACCCGCCAAAGGCATGGAGACGTTCTGGCAAAGGCAGTGGGCGGAAAACTTCACGAACGGGAGGAGCTGGATCATCGACCTCTGAAGCGATTTTAAAAGGAGACTCAATGGGAGGCCTTGGACGCACAGATTCGGAAGCCACAGGCTTCACAGGCTCAGGCACAACAACCACCTCATCTTGCGAAGCATCGACGTCAGCCCCCGATGAGGCCTCGACCTCAGCAGGGTCTGGGACAACTTGACCCAGAGGACGGAACGGGGAAGGTGGCGCTGGCGCAATTCCTGGAGCTGGTTTGATCTCGGCTGCGGGCTCTACCTTGGTTGCGGGCTCTACCTTGGCTGCGGGCTCCACCTTGGTTGCGGGCTCTACCTTGGCAGTCGGTTCAGTCACGGGAGTTGTGGCGAGCACTTGTGGTCCCTCGGTAACAGAAGCTCGCCCAGCCACTGGAGTTGAAATTGGAGGATTTTCCGTTGGTTTCGAAACTGGGGCAACTTGCTGTTTTTCGCGTAGTATACCAGCGGAAGAAGCACGGTTTTGAGCGTCAGAAAGACTCTGCCGTGCTCTCTCTGGCAGAAGAGCTACTTGCTGACCAAAGTCAGTGTATCCAATAAAAGATGATCCGAACATTTTGTCATTCGGAAAACTAGGGGCCTCAGGGCTGGGCTCAAGAAGTCCTTCCGCTAAGGAGCGGACATGATCAGCATCGAGCCATTGATTCACCGCTTCACTCTGCATAATCCGGAGTTTCAGGGTTTGCAGGCACGATACGGCGCTCTAATTCACTGCGAAGTGCATCAAAGGTCGCAAGGGATTCCTCCCCTTCTTCCATGACCCCCACCGGCAGCCCCCGCGCGCTGGCTCGGACGTAGAGATCATCGCGAGGGACCACGGTCTGCATCACCATTTCAGCGGGAAGGAGGTTCCGCAGAGCGGCGGCCGATTCCCGGCTCTCCGTGAGTTCCTCCTTCAACATGGTCAGAACAACGCCGAGGACTTGCAATTGAGGATTCACCACACGCATTCGGGCCAGCGCCTCAAGCATCTTGGGCACGGAGCGGACGCCAAGTGGCTCAGCTTGCTGCGGAACAATCACGCCGTTACAGGCACTTAAAACATCAGCCGTGGCACCAAAGAGACCAGCGGCGGTATCGATAATACAAATGTCATAATCCAGTGCTTCTACCTCTGCTAAAAAACAGCGCACCCGATGGAGCGTCACGCCCATTGATCCCCCACCAAGCTCATAGGCACTACTGTGGCCTGAGGCGACTAAACTTAGAGTCGGCATCCTAGTGGGAACGATGATTTTTTCCGCACTCACCGAGGGATTACCTAGCATGTCATAAAATCCGGAAAGATGGCGGGATTGCCGGGTCAATGAAAGCCCGACTGAACCCTGAGGGTCCGAATCTACAAGGAGCGTACGGCGGCCGCTACGGGCAAAGGCATGCGCTAAATTGATTGCGAGAGTCGTTTTTCCGACTCCGCCTTTCTGGCTGGTGATGGCTAGTGTAATCACAGAATTTTGAAAGAGAGGGGTTTCAACAAACTAAGGAACGAATTCCAGTTCGAGCTGAAAGAAAGCATTTCCAAAAGCCTTTGTCTGGTCATTTCCTCTAAATTTCTTATCCTGTCACCGATCTCATTTCCATCTTCACCTTACAAATGCGCCTACCTTCAATAACGTCAGCCTTAATCGGCCTCTGCCTCCTCATGATTTCATGCGGCGAAAAAGAAACGAAGAGTCGAAAAGAAACCCGCATTGATGAGGATAATCACTTTGCCGACACCGGAGTGGAGATGGAATTGGACTCCTTAAAAAACGAACTCGCCGACGGGAATTCTGATTTCAGCAAAAGCTTTGGCCAAGATGAAATCGCGTGGCAAAAGTGGAATCCCTCACTGTTAGAAAAAGCAAAATTAACGCAAAGCCCGATCTTTGCCCTTGTAGGGTCAACCGTTGGAGGAACCTCGCGCTCTGTGGGTAAAGAGCTTACCGAAACGCCCAATTTAAGAAAGCTTCTTACCGAGCGATACGTTTGCACGGTTATTGATACCCACATTTACCCTGAAATCGAGCTCTTGTGCTACCAGCTCGCTCGCGAGATGAAACGCGCTACTACGTTCCCGTTCTTTATCTGGCTGACTCACGAAGGGATTCCTCTCAATTGGATGCCCATTGGGGCCCAGTCGGGTCGGGAATTAGAAATGACCTTAGAACACGCGACGTCGATGATCGAAGATAGCTGGGTCAACTATTCCAAAGACACAATCATTCACAGCCGCATCGAAAATGAACGACGCCAAGAAAGATTCGAAAGCGCCCCCCATCAAGTTGAGACCACCCCAGCCCGGGAGGAGACCTTCCGATCTTCAACACGCCATCTCAGTTCTCTCTATCGCTTTGGCGATCAAGACTTAGACTATATCGGAGGGCTCACCCCGACCAATAGCCTTGAACTCCTGGCGTTAGGTTCAAACTCTCACCTCTTGACCGATGAGGTCAGAAAGCGTTGCCATAATGCAGCGAGCGAAGTTGCTAACGCCCTCATCAAAGAAGCGCTCAAAGACCACCTCAACGGTTCATATTTTTTTGCTCGTCGCACCACGGACTGGTCCCTGCCTGCTTTTTCAAAAACTATCGCCTCTCAAGCCGAAATCGCCCACATGCTGATCCGGCTTGGAACGATCTTCAATAACGACCTCTTTCTAGAGGAGGGGCTCTCCGTCCTATCGATCACTGAGGAGGCTTGGCTCCAACAATCACTCTCCAGCATCTCCCCCACTGAATCTTCCACTGAGTCTCCAGACGACCCCGGAAAATACCTCTGGGACCTCAAGTCACTGGAAAAGACACTCACGGAAGAAGAGGTCACACTCGCCCTCTCCGCATTCTCGATGACTCCCAAAGGGAACATTCCGGCAGCGGCTGATCCGCTCGAAGAATTCTACACCTTAAATACACTCCGTCAGTCCCGATCGCTGAGCGAACTAGCGAACCAAATTGGGCAATCCAGCACACAGCTCTCAGAAAAACTAGAAATCATCAAAAAGAAGCTCCTCACACACCGTGAAAAAAACACCTCGTATGAACGAGAGAGCACCCTCACCGTGGCTGATCTCGCCCTTGTTTTAAAAGCTCAACTCGCCAGAGCTGGACACCTGAAAGAGAGACATCACCTCAAGCCCGCGATCATCCTAGCCGAACGGATCTCCCAAGAATTCTATCACCCTCAAAAAGGCCTCACGAGATTCCCTCATTCCAAAAACCCTATCCCCGCCCGCTGCCAAGACTACGCAAACACGGCGAACGCTTTTTTCCTACTCAATCAAGCCACCTTAGAAGTTAAATGGCTCACCCTCGCTTTAAAAACCCTTGATGAAGCCATCACCACACTGATTTCTGAAAACGGACTACTCTCCGAAATTTCAGACGATGAAAGAATTATCCCCCTCCGTCAAAACAACCGCTCCATGATCTTTGGCGAATCGTCACTGGGAGTTTTGGATCTCAGTTTAAATCGAGCATGGGCCATTACCGGAGATGAAAAATACCGAGTGATTCTCGATGCTCACACAGAATCCCTCACCCCCTTGGTAAAGAGATCCACCGTCAACCACACAGACTACCTTACGTCCTGCGCCCTCGGAACACACCCCCTTGTCGCCGTCATGAAAGGCGATCCAGCTCAAGCCAACGGCTACGAACTACTGGCCACTCTTAATTCCCAAAAGCATCTCCCCTACCTCACCATCCGAACCGCTAAACCATCCGACACTCAACTGGGGCATTCGGATTCAGCACTTGAGACATCCATCACTTTACTCAGAAACGGCAAAGTTCTGGGACGGGCAACTCAGCCCCAGGACTTAGAAAAAATCCTAGCGAGAATCATCACAGGTAAATAGGCAACCTGATCTCAGCCTTGCCCTTGCGGGGATTCTCGTCATTATCGTCTCCAGAAAACATGAGTGAACGAACTGCATCCCAGGAACGCAATACGGCTGAAACCAAAATCAAATTGAGCTTGGACCTTGATGGCTCCGGTAAGTCAACCATCGAGACCGGAGTCCCCTTCTTCGACCACATGCTGACGCTATTCTCTCGTCACTCGTTGATCGACCTCCAGATCGAAGTCGATGGTGACATCGAGGTCGACTTCCACCACACCGTGGAAGACACCGCCATCGTACTCGGCGAGTGCTTAAAAGACGCCCTCGGCGATAAGTCCGGCATCCGGCGCTACGGACACGCCTATGTCCCCATGGATGAGACTCTTTGCCGCACAGTCATCGACCTCAGTAACCGACCACAGCTTGAGATCCGCGCTGCTGAAAACACTCCAGACGCCCAGAACTTCCCCTTTACCCTCGTGGAGGAATTCTGCCGAGCCCTCGCCTCAAACCTTCGCTGTAACCTCCACATCGAGGTCCTCTACGGACGTGACGGCCACCACATTGCAGAGTCCATCTTCAAGTCCATGGCAGTCGCTCTACGCACCGCCGCGGAAAATGACCCTCGCCGCGAGGGCATTCCCTCCACAAAAGAGGTCCTCTAAATTTTCTAAGTTACCATGAAACTCGGAATGATCGACTACGGTCGAGGGAACCTCCACAGCGTGATCAATGCCTGCCAAGCTTTAGGACATGAACCAGTCCTCGTCACAAAACCCACAGAGTTAGCTGATCTCACTCACATTATTTTCCCCGGCCAAGGAGCTTTTGGAGACTGCATGGACAGTCTCAACCGGCTCGGATTGACAAAGGCACTCCGCGATTGGATCGCTGCGGATAAGCCCTACTTTGGCATCTGTGTCGGCTATCAACTGCTCTTCGAGGCGAGTGAAGAATCCCACGGAACCGCAGGCCTCAGCATCATCCCCGGAACCGTGAAACGCTTTACCAGCAGCGGCATTAAAATTCCCCACATGGGCTGGAACTCCGTCGATCTCAAAACTCCCGACTCTCGGATCTGGCAGGATTTTGAAAACGATCCCTACTTCTACTTCGTCCACTCCTTCTACCCCGTCGGAGTTCCTTCTGACGTTATCTCCGTGACCTGCGAATACGGGGAGGAGAATTTCTGCGCCGCCATCGAAAAGGGCAACTTATTCGCGACCCAGTTCCACCCAGAAAAGAGCCAACACGCCGGGCTCAAATTATTGGGGAATTTTCTAAATCGATAGGGACCAAAACCCCTCAAGTGAGGACGAAAAAAAACGCACTCCCTCTCAGGAGTGCGTTTTTAAAATCTAAAGAGAACGGGAGCTTACTCCTAGAACTGGTAATTGAGGTAGAAGTTAAACTGCCCTCCATTATCAGACGCATCATCAGGTGTCTGAATCGGGATAGCATAGTCAATCGCTAGCGGCCCAAGTGGCAGATCTAGACGAAGTCCGACTCCAGCATCAGTCGCAATGTTATCGGCGCTAAAGTCCCAAGAATCTTCATTCACAAAACCCAGATCATAGAAGACCGCACCGCGGACTCGCTGCGTGATCGGAAAGGTCAACTCAAGCGAGGCAAACAAACTCGACGCACCACCGATCACCTCTTCAGTGATAGGATCACGTGGGCCTAAATCGCGAAACTCAAAGCCACGCA
>JALZWJ010000104.1 GCA_023300065.1 Akkermansiaceae bacterium | reverse complement strand
CTGCCTTTGAGGTCGACTACGGATTTGAGAACCAACTCGTCAATGGCAAGCCGGTGATGGGGAAAGATGGTAAGCCAGTCCAAGTCGCCCGTTACCGGAGCTGGATGGTTTTCGTCCCTACTGTCACCGAGTTTCAATATTTCGATAAGACGAAAGTTCCCAACGTCCTTCGTAAGTTCCGCAAGTGGAGCTTTGAAGTCGCGATCTCACCTAAGAGTAACGAAAAATGGACCTTCATTAATGGCTCTAACATCAACGCACTTCAGCTCCGTAAGATCTTCCCGTTCCTCCCCAGAGAGGACAAAGATCTTAGATTTCCCGCAAAGAAGGTTGAGGAACGGCTCGAAAAGAAATAACGCTCATCCATGGGTAAGAAGAAAGACAAACGGAAGCTGTCTAAATCCGAGGAACTCCAGCGCATTAAGAAACTCACCAAGCGTGGTAAGAGTGACTTTGTAGAAGTGCGTGGTTCCGAGATTCACGGACGTGGCGTCTACGGCATTCAGCCGATTAAAGAAGAGCAATACTTCATCGAGTATGTCGGCAATCTCATCGGGAAAGATGAGGGGGAAAAACGCGCCTGGGATCAGTTCGATAAGCATGAAAAGACCGGTGCCGCCGCCGTCTATATCTTCAACCTCACTAAAAAATGGGATCTCGATGGTAACGTCGAGTGGAACCCCGCCCGCCTCATTAACCACTCCTGTGACCCGAACAGTGAGGCCATTCAGGATGGCAAAAGAATCCACCTCCAGGCGCTACGTGACATCGCAGTCGATGAGGAAATCACCTTCGACTACGGCTTCGACATCGAGTGCTACCAGGACCATCCCTGCCGCTGCGGGTCTGACAAATGCGTCGGCTACATCGTAGGGCGTGACTTCCACAAAGAACTCGCCAAGCGCCTCGCCGAAAAAGAGGAGACCCCAGACTCTCAGTAAAGTTCGCAAAGCCGTCCATTTACCACATCATCCCAGCACACCATGAAAACGATCCTTTTTACCCTCATCCTGTGCTGCAGCTCGGCCTACGCCGGGACCCCAGCAGGCGCTCTCCGCATCTCCCGCACCTACGATACCGCGCAAGCGCAGTGGATTCAGGACGTCCGCACCGCCCCCAATAAACAGGCCCAAATCGCCGCTGGGAAGCGCCGCCCAGATATCAACAAGGCGGGCCGCGAAATCTGGGCTGAGATCCGCGGCAACCTGAAAGAAGCGTGGACCCTGGAACCCGCCTCATGGTTCCTCGCGAATTCCTCCACCTACGCCGTCACGAAAAGCAAAGCCCTCCGTGGCAAATCCCCCGCCGCCCTTATCCGTGACACCGTCTGGGAGCACCACGTCCACAGCCCCAAGATCGGCCCATACTGCATCGCCCTCACCCACGTGCAGGACCCGAAAGCAATGCGCCTCCTAGAGACCATCGAACAAACCAACCCGAACCAAGGAGTCAAAGGGGCCGCAGCCCTCGCCCAAGCCATCCTGCACCGTCGTCTTGGGGGCGGGAAATTCGGCATGGCAATCCGCCAAGAAAAGCTCGTCACCGCCATCAAGGCCCCAGACCTCACCGTCGGCAAAACCACCACCCAGGCCCTCCTGAAGGACGAACTCTTCCGCATGTCTAATCTCAACATCGACACCACCGCACCGGACTTCCGCGGCGTCGAAGTGACACGTGAAGTCTCCGCCCTAAAGGACCACCGAGGCAAAGTCACCATCCTCTTCTTCTGGCACGCCCTCATGCCGTCCCATGATGAGAGCCTCGCCCTCTTCCGTAAATATCAGGAAGAATTCGCCGGGAAAGACATCGTCATCCTCGGCATCTGCATGGATAACCCACTCACCCTGCGAAAGAATATCGCCGAAGGAAAGAGCACCTGGAAAAACTACTCAGACTCCACCCAAACCATCTCAAAACTCTACCGTATCGAGAGATGGCCCACCGTCTTCGTCCTAGATCCTGAGCATAAAATCCGCTACGTCGGCGCGCCTGGTGCCTTTGTAAAGATCACCGCAGAGGACCTCGCCAAACAAGCCGCAGCAGGTCCTAGTGCAGGACTCCCCAGTCTAGAAGAGGCCGGAACCGGGCAATAAACGCCACAGCCCCTCGGCCAGATCCAGGCAGTTATTCCACCACTTAATGGCGAAGTCGCCCACCTTCACCTCCTTAGAAGTGGCGCAAATGATCGCGCTGATCAGGATCAAATTTGCAAAAATGATGAGCATCAGAGACAGGAAGGTCCCGTGCTCTTTTAAATCTGGTTGATCCTTCGGGATCATCCAGACCGTCCAAATAATGTGGAAAGTCCACGTCATCCCCAACAAGCCCATTAAGAGGAAATCACCTGCCGGAATCTCCCAGCAAAGGCTAACCAGCTTATGCAGCAAGAGCAGCACGACCGACCAAAAAGGCACGAAATAAGGGGAGAGTGCGATGAGAATGTTTGATTTATTCGTCATCACATACCCTCCATCCGTGCTGAAATGGATCCCGCTGATCCACCCTCCGCAGGCGTAGACAAAAACCGCATGAGTCAGCTCATGTCCCAAGACGTAGAGATATAATAAGCGATCATTCAGAACCCCCACCGTGAACCAACTCATCATCGAGAAAATCCCGGCAAGAAAGCAAATGAACTCGGTCGAATACCAAAGCGACTTTTGGATAACTTCCTCCCCCCCCTTTTGCACCATCGTAATAATGGTCACAAAACAAAATGGAATGATCAGAAAAGCCAACCCCCAGTGCAGCACCCGCCTCATCAGAGACAGCGGTAAAAAATCCCCCTCAAAATCATCGGAAGACCCCGCGATCGCCGCCTGCCGAGTCATCCCATCCAGCCTCCGGTTCCCTCGGCGATTCACGTGATCCTGCGCCCGGTGGTGCATGTTCATCAAGCGCGCACCCAGCCCCGCCCGCCGCTGCTGCCGCGAGTTTGCACGCTCTTTGAGATTCTTTGAAATCCTCCGGTTCGCCATCGAGATCGTCAACTTACCTAAAATATCAGAGAAATAAAGAGAATGTCGCATTTTCCCATCCCCATCCCCAGAACCTAAGAACGGTAGCCGAAAGCTGTGCTGTTGGTGCGGACGATCGGGGCCGCTCAACCACAGAATACGCGGAGAGACACGGAAGCTGAGGGGAGGCCTTTACGACTCTTTCAGGGGGAGGAGTTCGATTGATTTGAACTGGATGGGGGCGGTTTCGGCTTGGATGGAGATGTAGCCGGAGGTGAGGGGGGTGCCGTCGTCGAGCTGGATGTTGTCGTATTGGCAGACGGTTTTTCCGTTGGCGATGTGTTTGAATTGATCGCCACGGACCTCGATCTCTACGGTGACCCATTTGTCTCCGTGGATGGTGGGGCCGCCGGTTTTGATGACGTGGGCTTTGGTGGGTTTGCCTTCCCAATTGAGCTGGGTGCCGGGGGTGCAGATGCTGAGAGTGCCGCGTTCTCCTTTCGTTTTAGCTTTGCCCTTCTTTTTTCCTTCACCGAGGCCGCCTAGGAGTTGGACTTCGATGGAGTTGGGGAATTTTTGGTCCTTCTGCATCGTTTTGGGATCTTGGCAGTGGAGCATGAAGCCGTTGTTGCGTTTGGCCCAGCCGGGGCCGCCTTTGACCTGCTTGCCGATGAAGCGGTAGGTGGCGCGGATTTTGTAGTGGGAGTGGGGCGTCTTGTAAAAGAGGTGGCCGAATTCGCCGTCGAACTTATCCCACTTTGAGTAGTCGATGGTGAGGAGGCCATCTTGAACTTGGAAGGTATCTTTGTAGTTTAGGCCGAGGTCGGAGCCGGTGAATTTAGGGGTCCAGCCGGTGAGATCTTTACCGTTGAAGAGGGGGGTCCAAGCCTCTGTTTTGTCGGTTGCGACGGCTGGTGTGACGGGGGGAGTTTGGGCATAGGAGGGGGGGGAAGAGTAACCGAGGGTGATAAGGGCGGCGAGGAGGTGTAAAGGTCTCATGATAGGCCAAGGTAGCTGCGAGAGGATGGCATGGCAATCGGTAATCGGTGATCGGTGA
>JALZWJ010000103.1 GCA_023300065.1 Akkermansiaceae bacterium | reverse complement strand
GGAGCCGATTGGTATTCCGCCGCCCATGCCTTTGGCCCATGAGATGGCATCGGGGACGATTTGACCTGGGCCGGGGGCGATGGTGTCGTAGCCATTGAGGTCGCCGGTTCTGCCGAAGCCGCATTGCACTTCGTCGAGGAGGAGGAGGATGTTTTTTTCCTGAGCGAGGGCGGAGAGGCCTTGGAGGAATTCTTGGGTCATGGGGTTGACCCCGCCTTCGCCCTGGATGGGTTCTAGGAGGAAGGCGACGGTTTGATCGGTGAGGGCGGCTTTGACGGCGTCGAGATCGTTCGGGTCGACGTAGATGAAGCCGGGGAAGAGGGCGCCGAAGCCCTCGTGGATTTTAGCCTGCGCGGTGGCGGACATGGCGCCGATGGTTCTGCCGTGGAAGGAGTGATTGAAGGTGATGATTTCGTGACGCCCGCTTTCGAGGCCGAATCTGCGGGCGAGCTTTATGAGGCCATCGTTCGCTTCTGCGCCGGAGTTGGAGAAGAAGATTTTGCCGGGTTGCTGGACGACTTTTTCGACGATGAGTTCGGCGAGGTCTGCTTGGGGGATGATGTCGTAGAGGTTTGAGCAGTGCATCAAGGTGGTGGACTGCTTGGCGATGGCGGCGGTGAGGTTGGGGTGACAATGGCCGATGGAGCAGGTGGCGATGCCGGCGCAGAAGTCGAGATACTCGTTTCCTTTGTCATCCCAGACTTTGGTGCCTTGGCCACGTGCTACGGTGAGAGGGAATCTGCCGTAGGTTTGGAGGATGTAGTTTTGGGTTTTTTCGTGAGTGGTCATGAGCGGCTGGGGCGGTGGTAGCTTTTTCGGGGCGGCTTTGGAAGCACGACGATGAGAAGCACGACGATGAGCCGAGTGGAAGATGGGGGGGTGGTCCGGCTTGCGGGATGTGCGGTGGGGCGTTATGAGAGGGGCGTGTCACGGATTATGGTTGGACTTTCAGGCGGGGTGGATTCCTCGGCGGCGGCGGCTTTGCTCATCGAACAGGGTCATGAGGTGGTGGGTGGGTATATGAAGAATTGGATTAATGATGAGGGCTTGCCGGGTGATTGTCCGTGGGAGAGTGATTTGGAGGATGCGCATGCGGTGGCGAAGTCGTTGGGGATTGAGCTCCGGGTGGTGGATCTGATTGATCAGTATCGGACGCGGATTGTGGATTATCTTCTGGAGGGGTATCGGGATGGAGTGACGCCAAATCCGGATGTGATGTGTAATCGGGAGATGAAGTTTGGGGTGTTTTTGGACTATGCGATGGAGCAGGGGTTCGAGGCGGTGGGGACGGGCCACTATGCGCGCCGGCGGGTGCGGAGGGATGGGGCGGCGGACTTACTGCGCGGGGCGGATCCTAATAAAGATCAGTCGTATTTTCTGGCGATGATGACGCAGCACCAGGTGAAGCATGCGCTTTTCCCAGCGGGTGAGATGTTGAAGCCGGAGGTGCGCGAGGTGGCGCGGCGCTTTAATCTGCCGACGGCGGAGAAGAAGGATTCGCAGGGGATTTGTTTTATCGGAAATATTAAGATGGGGGATTTTTTACGTCACCATGTGCCGGACTCTCCGGGGGATATTGTGGATCCGGATGGGAAGGTGATGGGGCAGCATGATGGGCTGCATTTGTATACGCTGGGGCAGCGTAAGGGGCACGGTGTGGCCTCGCCTCGGGAGGGGATGGCCTATGTGGTGGTGGGGAAAGATGCGGAGACGAATCAATTAGTGGTGGGCTGGGATGATGCGACGTCGACCGGGCTTTATACAGTGAAGTGCACGGTGGGATCGCTGTCATGGATTAATGAGCCGGTGACGACAGGGCGGGCAGAAGTGCAGCCGCGCTACCGGGCGAAGAGCGAGGCGGTGGATGTGAAGGAAATGGCGGACGGGAAGCTGGAGGTGACCTTTGGGCGTGCGCAACGTGCGCTGACGCCGGGGCAGATTTGTGCCTTTTATGAGGGCGGGAAGCTGCTGGGCGGTGGGGTTTTTGAGAAGGTGGGCGGGGCAGTGGATGAGTGAACGATGGGCATGGGTGGTGGGGATCGACTGAGTCGATGAATTGAGAGGGTAGAATCAATTGTCTTTGCGGGGTGAGTTGGCGCATGCTGCGGGGGTGAGCGAAGGAATTGAGAAGGAGTTGAAACCTGGGAAGCGGGAGTGGCGGTCTTTTTGGGCGCTGGTGGGGATGCAGGGGACGAATGCTTTTAATGATAATTTCACGAAGTTCATTCTGATCCCGTTGGGGGTGGGTTTGGCGGCGCGTGATCTGGCCCCGGAGGGATTGGAGTATGTGCTGGGGTTGCTGATGGTGGTTCCTTTTATTCTGTTTGCTCCGACGGCGGGGTGGTTGGGAGATCGGTTTGCGAAGAGCAGGGTGATCCGGTGGTCATCGTGGCTCCAGTTGGTGGTGCTGATTTTAATGGGTGGTGCGCTGTGGGTGGGGGTGGAGTTTGGGCAGGAGCATTCGCGGATGGCCCTGTATGTGGTGCTGCTGGCTTTCTTTTGTTTGGCGACGCAATCGGCCCTGCTGGGGCCGTCGAAGATGGGGGTGGTGAAGGAGCTGGTAGGGTCGAAGCGCTTAGGATTTGCAAATGGGGTGATGGAGGGCGTGGTGATTTTGACGATTCTGCTGGGGCAGATTGTGGGCGGGGTGTGGTTTGATAAATGGGGCCTGCAAGCGGGGCGGGGGATTTGGGAATCGGCGATGATCCCGGTGTTGTGGGTTTTGATCGGGGCGGTGGTGGCTTTGATTTTAGCGCACCGAATTCAGCCGACGAAGGCAGCGGGAGCGGAGCGGTATTCGGCGAAAGTGGCGACGCGGCACTTTGGGGATTTGATGAAAGTGAAGCGGGATGGGCCGCTTTGGCAGAGCACTTTGGGGGTCGCTTTCTTCTGGGGCTTTGGGGGATTTTTACAATTGTTGCTGATTCAGATCGCGCAGGAACGGACTGGGAGGCTGGCGGGAATGGGGGTGGAGACGGCTTTGCTCTGGGTGCCTGTGGTGGTGGGTATTGTGCTGGGTAGCTTATTGGCGAGCTGGATTTGTCGTCGTAAAAATGAACTAGGCTTGGTGGTGATCGGCGCAGGGATGATGGCGGTGGGGACGGCTTTGCTGGCGGTTTTTCCAAGTGGGTTTACGGCCGATTTTTTACTGGGAGTGGCCGGTTGTGGCGGGGCTTTATTTTTGGTTCCCTTGACGGCTTTTCAGCAGGATCGGGCGCGGGAGGATGAGCGTGGGTTGGTGGTCTCTGCCTCGAACCTTTGTAATAATTTGGCAGGGGTTGGGGCGGTGGGATTGCAATGGGGATTGAAGGTGCTGGAGGTGGCGTCGTGGATTCAATTTGCACTGGTGGCGGTGGTTTGCACGGTGGTGACGGGGTATTTGCTAAGGCTTCTTATTAAGGATTTTTTGAGGCTGGTGGTTTTGGCGGCTTTCCGTGCGATTTATAAGATCCGGGGGATCGGGGTGGAGAATATTCCGAAGGAGGGTGGGGTGCTGATGGTGCCGAATCACCTCTCGTATATTGATGCGTTTGTGTTGTCGGCGGCTTGTCCACGGCCGATTCGGTTTGTGCTTTTTGCAGATTGTTTTGAGATGAAGGGGGTGGGGCGGTTTGCGCGGCTTTTTGATGCGGTGTCGATTTCTCCGGATAAGGCGCGGGATGGAATACGGCTCACGGCGGAGGCTCTCGCAGAGGGCACGGTGGTGTGCCTATTTGCGGAGGGGCAGCTCTCGCGGACGGGGGCGCTTTGTGAAATTAAGAGGGGCTACCAGATGATGGCGAAGAAGGGGGGCGTGGAGGTTTTACCCACTTATATGGACGGGCTTTGGGGATCGATGTGGTCGTTCTCGGGAGGGAATTTTTTGAAGAAGTGGCCGAAGACGGTCCGCTATGGAGTATCGGTCGCTTTTGGGCCACCGATCGCGTGGAATGCCAATGTGGGGGCGGCGATGCGTGAGCTATCGGTCGAGACGGTGGCGGACCGGGAGAAGCAGTTTTTGGCGAGATGGAAGCGGGAGCCGGAGGTGATAGGGGCGCGGCCGAGTGGGTGGGATGAGATGCAGAAGCGGTGTTGGGCTGAGGATGAAAGCGGGCGTGGGATGCGGATGAATGCGCTGCAGTTGAATCAGGTTCATTTAGCGAGCCGGAAGACGCGGCTTCTGGTGGAGTGGGTTGCTGAGGATGAGGTGAGCGGGATTTTGGGAGTGCTTTGGCCGCTGAGTTTAGGGACGAAGGTTTCTTTGGCAGTGGCGCTGTCAGACGATGAAATTTTGGAAAGAATTGAAAAAGAGAGATTGGATTCAGTCGCCCTCCGCGGAGTGAAGGGGAGGGGTGAACTGGTCCGGAAGTTGGTGGCGAAGAAGGTCTTGGTCTGGACCTTTGATGAAGAGGGGCTGAGCGATGGGGAATTCTTCGGCTGTCTGGTTAAGAATGGGCGAGTGGTGAGTTTTGCGCGGCCTGACCCGATCTATGAAACCACAACTCAATTAGAGCAAAGTGGCTGGCGTGAGGGAACACGGGGGAAGTTGCTCCCGGGTTGGTCTGAGGTGGGATTTGGCCCGCTCGATGAGGAGGGGTTCCTCACAGGAGTGTGATCAATGGGCCATTTCACATATTGCTGGCCTCTCGGTAAATTTGGATCTTTGAAATAGGGGGCATACAATCCAGTCAGGTCATTGTAATAGGAGGTCGCAATTTTTTCCCTCAGCCTCTAGTGAGTCGGGGACTCGTCCCTACAATCTCTATGAAACTTCTCTTTCTCTGCCTGTCGCTCTGCCAGCTTCCCACCCAAGCTCGGGAATTCTCCGCTGACCTTGCCGAAGAAACCTTCCTCCACGTTTGGAGTAAAGTGAATGCCTCCTTTTATGAAGAGACCTTCAATGGCGTGGACTGGGAGCAGGTTAAATTGACTTACGAGGCCCGCGTGCAAAAAGCCAAATCGAGAAAAGAACTCCGGCTCATCCTAAACGAGATGCTCGGCGAGCTGAAGCTTAGTCACTTTGGTGTTTCTAAAAATACCAAGGAACCCGGCGAGGAGGCGACGGCGAGCGGCTACCTCGGTCTTGAACTCCGCATGATCAAGCAACAGGTCATGATTTATGAGGTGGAGAAAGGCTCTCCTGCCGACCGCGCTGGGTTGAAGCCTGGCATGATCCTCTCTAGCTTTGAAGGGGACCCGATGGCGGAAGTGATCGCGGATTTCGAGCTCACCCCAAAGTCGACCCGTCTCCGCCGGCTCGTCGCGACTCGCGCGATCCTAGAAAAACTCTCCAGCCCCGCAGATGGCAAGACGACGCTCAAAACAACCCGCTCCGGAAAGGTCTTCGACTTTAGACCCGGGTTCTATCAAGGCGAGCTAGGCCGGATGGGGAACCAGACAAACATCCCGTTGTCCTTCGAAACCCGCCTCGTGGGGGAGAGGCAAAACATCCGCTTGATCGCCTTCGACATCTTTCTCCTTCAGCTCATGCCACGCATCAATGAAGCGATCGCCCAAGCCCGCACCGAGGGGGCCGCCGGGCTGATCTTCGACCTACGTGGAAATCCGGGAGGCATCGGCATGATGGCGACTGGCCTCATCGGGCGCCTGATCGAAAAGGAACTCGACCTTGGCGATATGAATAATACCTCAGGCAACATTCCTTTTCATGCCTTCCCTCAAAAAGGCGCCTATCTCGGCCCCATCGCAATCTTAGTGGATTCCTTCTCCGCCTCGACTTCTGAGATCTTCGCCGCAGCCCTTCAGGAGCACCAGCGGGCGCATATCTTTGGCCGGCCCACCACCGCTGCCGTGCTGCCTTCGGTAATCGAGGAACTGCCGAATGGAGATCATTTCCAATATGCCATCGGTGATTTTGTCACGGCTCTTAACAAGATCCACCTTGAGGGGGTAGGCGTCACCCCAGATCAATTACTCCCTTTAAATCCACACGCACTTTCAGCCGGAAAGGATCCTGACCTTGAGGCCGCGCTCCTCTGGCTCCAGAAAAAATCATCAAAATAAATCATGAA
>JALZWJ010000102.1 GCA_023300065.1 Akkermansiaceae bacterium | reverse complement strand
AGCAGCGGCGGCGGCCCAGATGATTTTTTGGCCGGGGGTGGAGTCGATGGGCTGAGCCTCATCTAGGAGGCGTGAGAGGACCCGGGCGATGTTGCCGTCGACAATGGGTGCAGGTTGGTCAAAGGCGAAGCTACTCACTGCGCCGGCGGTGTAGGGGCCGACTCCGGGGAGGGTGGCTAGGGCGGCGGCATCTTTTGGGAAGGTGCCCCCGAAGTCTGAGATGACGGCTAGGGCTGCGCGTTGCAGGTTGCGGACCCGGTTATAGTAACCTAGGCCCTCCCAAGCGCGCAGGATTTGGGCCTCCGGGGCGGCTGCGATGGCTTGGATGTTAGGGAACTCAGACAGGAATTTCTCGAAGCGCCGATTTGCGAGGACGGAGGCTACCGTGGTCTGCTGAAGCATGATTTCCGAGATGAGAATGGCCCAAGGGTCTGTAGTCTGGCGCCATGGGTGGGGTTTGGCATTTTCACGAAACCAGGCGAGGAGTGAGCCCTGAAAGGCATTCGTGCTGGTGAGCGGGAGTCGATGGGCGAGGGGCTTTTCCATGGCAGGACTGAGGGTAGGTCTGTCTGATGGAGATGTGAATCACCTTGTCTGGAATGGTCCCTGTGATTTATCTTTTTACGCGAGTCGGCGGGCTGCTTTCTAGTGATAGGAATGGAATCAGTTGCAGTTGCGCTTTTGTGAGCCTCCGTTAGTCTATCGATAATAGTTTCATTATAAGACCAATGTCAAATTTCACCAAAAAAGAGATTATCCAAGAAGTCAGTGACCGACTGGGAGTAACTCAAACCTTGTCATCTAAGATGTTTCACCTCGTTTTAGAGATTGTGGCCCGCGAATTAGCAGATGCTAATAACGTGGTCGTTCGCGACTTCGGGACCTTTGAAACCAAGATCGCAAAAGGGCGTCCCGGCCGGAATCCTAAGGACCCTACAAAAACAATTCCCATTCCGGATCGTGCCATCGTGAAATTTCAGGTAGGTAAAAGTTTGAAAGAGAAGGTGGCTCGCTCGCTTCCTCAGGTAAAACTCCGCGATAAAGTTTAAAAATGAAAATTCTGGGAGCCTATAGTGTTGTTTGTTTTTGGGTTGCTAGTTTTTTGACCTCGTGTGGGACGCCTGATTACGAGGGCTACCAAACGAGGTCTTACGAAATCCGCGGGGAGCATTACCAGCCGCTGACGGTAGATGACGCCCTTTATTATTCGGAAGAGGGCGTGGCGTCTTGGTATGACGAGAGCCGGTTATTCGGCTTGATCCGTGGAAACACCTCGCTGGGCGAACGTGTGGGGCGATTCGACATCTCTGGGGCGCACAAGACGCTGCCGATTCCTTGCCGGGTGAAGGTGACGAACCTTGAAAATGGCAAATCTCTGAAGATGCGTCTCAATGACCGTGGCCCCTTTATCCCGGGGAGAATCATCGATGTCACTCCTCGTGCGGCTTCGAAGCTCGGTTTTAAGGAGCAAGGGATTACCCAAGCTCGGGTGGAAGTGCTGAGCGTGGGGGATGGGGAGTATCAGCGTAAAGCTGCCGGCCAGAAGCGGTGGTGGCGTTTTTGGTAAAGCCTTGCTTGAGGTTCTGAGGTAGAGGTCGCACTGTCTTCCATATGCTTCGTTCCCTCATGACCATTTCCGGGTTCACTTTGATGAGCCGGATCTTGGGTGTTGCGCGTGATATAATGATCGCCCGCTTTGTCGGGACCGGTATGGTGGCGGATGCCTTCTTCGCAGCGTTCCGCTTTCCGAACATGTTCCGCCGGATCTTTGGCGAGGGGGCTTTTAATTCCGCCTTTGTCCCGCTGTTTGGAAAGCGCGTGGCGCAAGATGGGCGTAATTCGGCGATGGTTTTTGCGAACAATGCGTTCTCGGTCCTGTTTTACACCTTGGGGGTTCTGACCATTCTAGCGATCCCGATGATGGCGGCTTTGATGTTGGTCGTAGTTCCTGGGTTTTTACCAAAGGTGGATGAATCTCTCTCTGCGGAGGCGACCGAGTTCCGCGTGCCACTCCGGGGGGCGAAGGCCGTGTATGTCCAGACTGGAGGCGGGGCTGATTTTGGTGAAATGACTCTCACGGAGAAAGGGGATCCGCCCTTTTTCAAAGTCCTCGGCGAGATTTTCGGCGGAGACGTGCAGGCCACGGGGAGCCAAGTGCCCCTGCAGTCCGTGCTGGATGAGGCCCTGAAGCGTAATGGTGAGGTGAAGATCGCCGCTGGCGACTCGGCTGCTGTGAAGGCGCAAAAATTCCGTGATGCGCGTGATGCGATTTTTAAAGACGGGGAATGGCAGGTTTCTGACACGGGCTTCTTGCGCGTTCCCTTGCCGGAGGGGCATGACTTTGCGGTCTTCGAGGGGGCTGCCTCTGGTTCTGGTGACCTAGAGGTCTATAATAATGACCCTGGCGCTTATGACCTCACGGTGAAGCTTTCTAAAATCACCTTCGTCTACCTTCTCTGCATGGCATTGGTGGCACATTTAAGCGGAGTCCTGACTACTCTGAAAAAATTTGCGGCACCTGCGTTTTCTCCCGTCTTGCTGAATGTGGTCTTCCTCGTGGGGCTGGTTTCGGTGGTGCAGTTTGTCGAATGGAAGGGGGTTGCGCTGGCTTGCTGTGTCGCGGTGGCAGGCTTCTTACAACTCGGCGTTTTGTGGTGGGTTTGTTTGCGGACAGGCTTACCCGTGGCTCTTAAGAAGCCGACTCTGGACCCGGCGACAAAGCGGTTACTCATCCTGATGGGGCCCGGGGTGGTTGCGGCAGGCATTCAGCAAATCAATCTTCTCGTTGGTGGTATTGTTGCCTCCTTCCAACAGGGGGCGATTTCCTTCCTTTATTTCGCAGACCGGATTTATCAATTACCCCTCGGGATGATTGGAATCGCTTTCGGGATGGTGCTCTTGCCTGAAATCACCCGCCTTCTAAATACCGATAAGGAGAAGGAGGCGCGCGCCACGATGGTGAGTGGGCTTGCGCTAGCGATGATCGTCACGGTGCCCGCCGCGATCGCCTTGATGGTGATTCCTCGCGAGATCATTTCTGTGATTTTTGAGCATGGAGACTTCACCTCGTCAGATTCCGCTCAGACTGGGCGAGCCCTTGCGGCCTTTGCGATTGGGTTGCCCGGCTATGTCCTGATCAAGGTTCTTCAGCCTGGGTATTTTGCGAGAGAAGATACGAAGTCTCCGATGCGGATGGCTGGCATCACGGTGTTGGTTAATATCGTCTGCAGCCTGGGACTCTTTCCTTTTTATGGTCATGTCGGCATCGCCGTTGCGACCTCGATTGCGGCGTGGGTCAATGTGATCCTCCTCTGGGTGGGGCTACGAGGGTTTGTCACTTTGGAGCGGGAGAACTGGCTCCGTCTTGGCGGAATGGTCGTGGCTGCCGTCGTTATGGCGGTAGGTCTCTATGCGGCTAAGTCTCTCATGGGAGGGTGGCTCGCAAGTGGATTCTGGCCAAAGGCTTTTGCCACTGGGATCTTAGTGAGTTTTGGCGCCACGCTCTACGGATTAGGGGTGATTTTGTTGAAGGTGACAAGCCTCTCAGAAATGAAATCAGCCTTCCGACGATAGCCGTTTGCGGCTTGTCGAAATGGGGGTAGTCTTGCGCCGAAATGAATAAGGGGATTTTACTTCGTGGCGCGATCGTGCTGGGCTTGATCTGGGCCATCGTCTGGGGCGTGACCTCGTGGAGCGGTGGAAAAAAAGCCACGCCGGCGAAGGTGACTGAGATGATCGAGGAAGCGGAATTTGAAGATTGGTCCGAGGAGGACTCGTCCGGCTTCTCTCCCGCTCGGAAGAAGGCCCGCTTGGCCCGCTTGGATGAGATGGGGGAGGTTCTCACTCGCTTGGATCTGCGCCAGCGCAAACAGCTCGATGAGCAAGGGGACCTTTTCGATCTCTTCTTCCGCTTAAGTCGGGAGGAGAAGCTCCACTTCATCGACATCACTTTTAATAAAAGCGCGGAACGCCTGATGGAATCTTTTGATCAAATGAGCCCGGAAGAGCGCACCAAAATGGTGCAGCGCTCGGTGCAGGACATGAGTGGCGGGAAAGGGGCGGAGGCGCTAGCCCGTCTGAAGGAGGAGGATCCTGATGTGCTCACGCTCGTGATTAAAAAAGGCTTCAAAGCCTACTACCAAGGAGCATCTGCTGATACCAAGATGTCTCTCCTACCCTTCATGGATGCGGTAGGTGAGGTGGTGCAGGGCTTCGCCAAACCTGGAGGTGGGGGCTTATGAAGCGTGGCTTTACGATCACGGAACTCCTCGTTGTAGTCGCGATTGTGGTGGCCCTCACAGGGATCGGATTTCCTATTTTTAAGAGAGTGCGTGATGGGGCGCTACAGGCATCTTGCGTGAACCAGCTCCGGCAACTGGGCGTAGGGATGGAGGGGTATCTCATCGATAATGGCAACTTCTTCCCAGAGATTGAAATGGGGCGGCAGTCGAAGACTGGTGGGGCAAATGTCCTAGAAGAAGTACTGCTCCCTTACGTCGGCGGGCCAGAGAGCTTCAAATGCCCAGCTGACCATGAAGATTTTGAAAAATCCGGTTGTAGCTACTTCTGGAATCATCCCGCCAGTGGAATGCGCAAGAGCACTATTATGATGTTTGGAATGGATTCTAGTGATACGCAGATTCCTCTCATCCACGATAAGGAGGCTTACCATGGCGATGAAAATGGCACCAATTTCCTCTTCATGGACATGTCTGCGGGGAAAGATTTAAACTTCGATGTCGATACTGAGTGATGCTTAGCGTTAAAAACCTGACTAAAAAATTTGCAGGGAAAGATGCCCTGAAAGGCGTTTCATTCGAGGTCGCACGTGGAGAAATCTACGGACTCTTAGGGCATAATGGTGCTGGGAAAAGTACCACCCTGGGCATCATCCTAAGTATGGTTGCGGCAGGGAGTGGGGAAGTTTTGATCGATGGGGTTTCGGTGCAAAAGAATCCTCGTAAGGCTCTGCAGAAAGTGGGATCGATCTTTGAGTCCCCCGCATTTTATGACTACATGAGTGGCTGGGAGAATCTCCGTGTGCTGGTTGGATTGAGTGGGGCTTTTGATGCTGAGAAAGCGCGCGAGGTGGTGGAGCGCGTCGGGCTTACCGAGCGCATCGGTTCTAAGGTCTCGGCATATAGCCACGGGATGAGACAGCGGCTGGCCTTGGCCCAGGCGCTTCTCCCCGAGCCAGAAATTTTACTGCTCGATGAGCCGACCGATGGCCTCGATCCGGAGGGCATCAAGTGGTTTCGCGACTTCATCCTCAGCCTGCGCAAAGAACGTGGCATGACGGTCCTTTTTAATTCCCATCTCCTTTCCGAAGTCGAGCAGATGTGCGACCGCGTCTCCATCATCCGCGCTGGAGAACTCGTCTATGAGGGCGAGGTGAATGACCTCCGCGATGACCGCCCGGGTTTGAAAATCACAGCCACTCCTTCTTCCATTTTGAATGAAGTGGCAGGGCGTTTTCAGGGAGAGCAGATGCCGGGAGATCGCTGGGTTTTCCCCGAGGGCACCGCGGTCTCTGAGGTCGTCAGCTCCCTCGTGCAAGCTGGCGCTGAGGTGAGCGAGGTCACCCCATTGCGCCGCTCGCTGGAAGACGTCTACTTGGAACACAGCAGCCAGAATCAAGCATGATGTTTTTATCTCAACTTAAAGGAGAACTGCACAAGCTCTTCGCCCGGAAACGGACCTACATCGGATATGTCGTTTTCCTCGTCTTTGAGGCTCTTCTTCTCACCCTCTGGGTGCAGGTGGGGCGTGATCAATTCGAGGCGCTTGCGAAGCGGAACTTCGTCCCAGTCGAACTTCTGTCCTCATCGCTCACGGCGACTTATTGGATCATGGGGTTTAGCATGTTCTTACTTGGCTCCATCTACTTTGCCCTCGTGGCGGGGGACATTGTCGCGAAGGAGACGGAGGATGGGAACATGCGAATGGTCCTTGCCCGCCCGATCTCCCGGCTCCGGATTTTAGTTCTGAAATACTGCGCGGTCATGATCTACACGGTGAGTTTTGTGATCTTCGTGGGGGTGACCGGTTACAGCATGTCACTGCTTGCGATGGGGGCTGAAGGGGGGCTCTTTATCTGGAACCCCGATATGTATATTCTCGCGATTTATCCAGACCGCGAAGAGGCCTTTTGGCGGCTCTTTACGGGAGCTTGTTTCATGGGGCTAAGCATGTGTGTGGTGTCATCATTAGGCTTCTTTTTCTCCTGCCTAAAGATCAAGCCGGCGGCGGCCTCTGTGATGGCGCTGAGTGTTTTCTTCATCGACTTCGTCCTTCAGAACATTCCCTTCCTCGTCAATTATAAGCATGTGTTCATCACTTACCGCATGGCGAACTGGGTCTATGTCTTGCAGGAGAATATTCCATGGGACCGGATCGCGGAGAGCTATTCCATTCTGATGGGGCTCAATCTCACCCTCTTTATTCTGGGCTGGATGGCATTCCAATCCCGAGACTTTAAAACTTAGCATTCCGTTCATGCTCTTTCAAAATCTCAAAGTTTGGCGTGATGAGGTCCCACGATCTGGTCCGGAAAATATGGCCGTTGACCAATGGCTCATCGAAAATGTGGGCGAGACTCCCGTGCTGCGTATCTACCGCTGGGAAGGGGACTGGGTGAGCTTGGGGTATTTTCAAAGCCTCGCCGAAGCACGCAAACTTTTCGGAGATACCCCGAACTACGTCCGCCGCTGGACAGGCGGAGGAATCGTCGATCATCGCACTGATTCCACATACACATTGGCCATTCCGCGGGGTGAGGAATTGGCCACCACTCGCGGGAGCGAGAGTTACTGTGCGATCCATCGCCAGATTGCCCAATGCTTGGGAGAAGGAGGCATCGCCTGTCAGCTCACAGAGGTCGATTCGCCCAATGACTCAGCTGCCTGCTTTGAAAACCCCGTCGCTTTTGATCTCCTCGACGGAGATGGGGCGAAGCTCGCAGGGGCGGGGCAACGGCGCACGCGCTGGGGCATCCTTCATCAAGGAAGCGTCGCAGCGGCTGCTGGGGCGCTAGATGTATTTCCCTCGTTTTTGAGTAACCAAAGCGAGGCCTATATGCCGGATGAGACCGCGAGGTGGCGCGAGATGGCTGTGAAATATCGCGGTAATGACTGGCTTTCCCGTACCCTCTAAGGGGTTGTTTTTCCCTCAACTTGAGGCGAAGCTCCCGCTGCCGCATGACCTCCTCGAACTCTCGCCGTGATTTTGTCTTCGCGCTGCTGATTGCAGTGTGGGCACACGTGGGTTTGTTCTTCATCTTCGTGCTATTACTGGTTTTTGACCTCCTCTCAGCAACGGTGATCGAGAAAGAGCCTGAGGAGAAAAAGCCTCCCTCCATGCAAATGAAGGTGGTTTACGCGGAGCCTCCCTCCGCCCCAACTCCCGAGCCGTTGGAAGAACCTCAGCCCGAGCCCGAACTAGCAGAGGTCCCTGAGCCTGCCGCCGTCCCAGAGCCGGTGACACCAGACGCCCCAGCCTTCGTGCAAACCGATGAGAGCCAAGCCGCCGACGAGGCTCCTGAGGAGACCCCGCTCATCGGTGAGCGTAATACCACCGCGACGAGTGATGCCGGAGCGGTGGCGGGGGATGAGAAAATGGCAGCCTTGGCTGGCACGCGAGATCGCAGAAGTGATCCAAAGACCTTCGACTCTGATTTTTCGGAAGGGGAGACCTCGGGCCCGAAAGGCGGGATGAAGGAGGCGCTCGAAAGTGGGGAGGGGGATGAGCTTGAAAATCAAGATGCAGCGGTGACCCAAGATGCACAGCCTGAGTCGCTCGAGGCCCCGCTGCCTGAAATTGAGGAGAAAGTCCCAAAGCCGATGGATGCCGATCTCGCCTCCATCGACGATACCCTCGCTGCCTTAGATGAGGCCATCGG
>JALZWJ010000101.1 GCA_023300065.1 Akkermansiaceae bacterium | reverse complement strand
GTCGGTGGTGACGGGGACGCCGAGTTCTTTGCTGATTTCTCCGAGGATGCGGCAGCCTTCTTCGACTCCGGGGCCGCGGTAGGAATCGACCGAGGTTCGGTTTGCCTTATCGTAGGAGGCTTTGAAGACCCACTTGATTTCGAGGCGGTCTGCGATTTCTTTGAGCGCGCGGGCCATGCGCCATGCGAAGTCCTCATTTTCGAGTCCGCAGGGGCCGAGGATGAAGAATGGGTCAGCCCCAGCGGTGCCGACGGTAAAGTTTCCGAGTTGAAAGGTTTTCATGCTTCTTGGGAGTTTTCTTCAGTGGCTGCGACTTCGTCGAGTAAGCGGCGAAGGTTATCGACCGCGAGGGTCAGGAGTTTTTCCTCTGAGGAGTTAAGGTTGCCGGTTGTTTTGTCGGCAAGCATCTCTAAGGAATCGACGACGCTTTGGGCGGCGCGGAGGTTGACGCTCGGCTCGCCGGTGGCGGGGTTCGGGATCTTACCCAAGAATAGGCCGCCGTTTTGGGCCTGAAAGTAGACAAAAGCCGCGAAGCGCGGGTCTGGCGCATCGGCTGTTGGTGTGGAATCACTCATGTGTGGGGAATGTATCGGAGAGACTGGGATTGCTCAAGAGCGGCTTTGATTCTTAGGGGGGGAACCACGGAAGACACGGGAGGTGAGTTGTTTTTTTTTACAACCGCTAATCCTCGTGAATTTACGCGAATCTTGGTGGTGGGGGAGGCTGGCGCGTTGTAGGGTCGTGCGCAGATGAATTTCTCTCTACCGGGCTTTTGGCTCAGCCTTTTTGCGGGGCTGGTGGTGATCGGCTGTGTGGTGAGTTTATGGCGTGGGCGGAGATTGGACCGGTGGTTGCTGGCGGGGCTGAGTCTGACCTTGTTGGGGTTGGAGAGCGCGCTGACGCTTGGGGTTTTTTTGTTCGTGTTTGGGGTCACTTATCTGGCACTGCGGGCGGGGTTGCGGTCGCGGGTTTCGCTGGGGTTAATTTTAGTTTTCCAGTTAGCCCCGCTTATTTTCTATAAATATGCGCCGTTTTTTATGGGGCAGATTTCGGGCAAGACTCCAGATCTGCTCCGCGATCTGTTGATTCCGGTGGGCTTGTCATTTTATACCTTCCAGATGGTTGGAATAGTGATCGATACGGTGAAGGGGAGGGAGCCTCTGCCGTCGTTTATTGATTGTTTGAATTTTGCTTCTTTTTTTCCGCAGATTGTGGCGGGGCCGATCGAGCGCCGGAGTGACCTTCTGCCACAGATGGAGGGGTTCCGCTTTCGCTTGGATTGGGATGCCATCGAGTCTGGGGTGCGGTGGATTGTGCTGGGGCTCTTTATGAAGTTGACCCTTGCGGAGAACCTAGCGGCGGAGTCTGCAACGGTGGTGATCGATGCAGGGAATCCTTTTCTGGTTTGGTTGGAGTGCCTCTTCTATTCCTTCCGGGTTTATAACGATTTCGCAGGTTACAGTTTCATTGCCTATGGGGTCGCTCATTGTCTGGGGATTCAACTGACCTTGAATTTTTTAAGCCCGTATTGGACGACCAACTTTCGCGATTTTTGGCGCCATTGGCATGTTTCTCTGAGCCAGTGGTTTCGGGATTATCTCTATATTCCTTTGGGCGGGAATCGCTCGCCTTGGCGGCCTGCGCTCATTCTTCTGGTTTTCGTGGTCTCTGGAGTTTGGCACGGGGCGGGGTGGAATTTCCTGCTCTGGGGAGGGGTGCATGGTTTGCTGGTGTTACTGCCACCGTGGTCGAGATTGGGGCTGCCGAAGGCGGTGGTCCGCGTTCTGCATTTGGCGATGGTGAGCGTGACGTGGCTTTTATTTTTCGAGCGAGACACGACGCTCCTTTTTGAAAAGCTGGGGACTCTGGTGAGTCCTTTTGATTACTCGGTCGTTCATTTGAAGGCGGTGATGGCGGCTTTCCCCAGTAAGAGCGCGATGATTTCGTCAGCGATGATCTTGGGTCTGAGTGCGTTGGCGATTGCGCTGGAGGGTGGTTCTTCTAAGAAGCCCTATGCGCTACTGACTCATCGTTTTTTCTGCCTTGTCATGATCGTGATGATCTACCTTTTTCAACCTGCGACTTACCATGAATTCATCTACTTTAACTTCTAAGCTCTGGTTGCTGACTTACCTTGTGGCGCTGCTCGGGGCGGTGGGTTTAGGGTGGGTTTATACGATGCGTTTTGAGCCTGAGACGGGGTTTTGGGCGCGGGCTTTTGAGGAGCGGCGCGTGGTGCTGGAGAAGGCGACGGATGTCCCGAAAGTGATCTTTACGGGGGACTCAGCGTGCTCGTTCGCGATCGATCCAGTGGTGTTTCGTGAAGGGACGGGGATGCCGAGTTATAATCTAGGCGGGACGCGGCAGATGGGGATGCGGCTCTTCATGGGCGAGGCTTCTAAGTATGTTTCGGAGGGGGATGTGATGGTGCTGATTTGTAATCCGCAGCTTTTTGTGGCCGAGGAAATGTCACACCCGAAGGCGGGGGCGCGGATGGCTCTGCGTTTGGATGAGGGGATTGCGGTGGGAGAGTTTCTTGATGCAACGCGGCCAGGCTTTAGTCATCTCGTAAAGCATGCGGCGAAGGTGGGCTTACGGAAGCCGATGTTCCGATATGGGGCCGGGGATCACCACGTCTTGGGGCAAGTCACGACCTCGGCGCGAGATCATGCGGCACCGACGAAGGTGGTTTTTGAGAGCGATGGTAAGATTGATAAAGCGGTGGAGGTGTTAGAAATCTGGCGCGCTGGGTATGCTGCCACAGGGGTGACGCTGTGTTATCTGATGCCGGTGGAGCTGACAG
>JALZWJ010000100.1 GCA_023300065.1 Akkermansiaceae bacterium | reverse complement strand
AGGTCAGGAACGTTGAGGAGTTTTGGGCGTGGAACTGCGATTGAAGGGCGGGTGCAGGCAAAGTCAGGAAGCCTTACGAGGGTGAGAACCTATGCCGGATTCTTCACGGGGAGAAGTGGGCGGGCCTTTGCATTTTGTGTTTTAGTGAACAACGAGGTGGGGAGATCGAAGGCGGCGATCGCGCAAATGTTAGCCAGTCTTATCCCGAAGCATTAATAAGAATGAACTTGTAAACGGGGGCTTCTGGATGAGGATTGAGGTTAGTTTCTCCGATCTCTGTTATTATGAAAAATCCCCCGCTGATCACCCTGATCCCCCTTGTTATACTTAGTCTGGTTTCCTGCGAGCAGGAGCGTGGTGCCGTGGCGCCTCCTTTAGAATTCACTCAACCGGATCCCCAAGTGAGAGAGTTAAAAGATCAGTTATCCGAGTTGCAGACGCAATTGCGCGATGAAAGGGAGCTAAGATTGAAACAAAATAGCGCGCAGACGGTGGTTTTGGCTGAGTTGAAAAATGCCCTCGCTGAAATGGCAGAGGCAAAGAAAGCGCCCTCGATGGAGGCTCCCGTGATTCAACAGGAAGAGCTTGATGAAGATGCTGAAGCAAGCCGGATGGCGCGTAGAAGTGCCCAAGGCGAAAAACATGTGAGCCTGACTACGGTCTCTGGAACGCAATACCACGACTCCGTGATTAGCCGGGTCACCGATATTGGGGTGGTCATTCGCCATCGGGGAGGAGTCGCTCGAATCTCATTTACGGACCTCTCGCCCGCATGGCAGGAGAGGTTTTATTACAACGAAGAGCGGGCTGTGCGGGCGCAGAAAAATGAAACGCTCGCCCAGGCCAAGCAAGAACGTGCCACTGAGGAAGCCGCAATGGCCTTAGAGAAGCAGAAGCAGGCTGATGCCACCGCGCGGAGCTTGGCGGATCTGGCCGAAGAGGTGGAGAGACTTAAGAAAAGAGCCGCGGCACCAGCACCAGGAGAGCCAGATCAAATCGTGGTAAGGCCTCCCATTATTTTAAATCAGAGAAGCCATTCTCTGAACCAAATTTATCACCCTTCCATCCTGCGGTCCCCGCTCGTTAGGTCTCCGGTTGTGCGCACTAACCCGAAGCTTGTCCCCACGGTTCGATCTTCGAGATCGGTGCGGACTACTCCAAGCCGTTCGGTAGTGCCTCAAAGGTCACGGGCTGTGATCCCTAAACAAATCACACCGCAGAGACGTTAGGCGACCGTGGTAATTGCGCTTTGCAGGGTTGTTTGATAGCATCCCGGCATGAGCGAGTCAGCGGTGGAAGTGACCCACCTTTTCATTTCTTCGGGCCATAATTATTTCGGCCGACATGGCTTGGGATCGGAGGATCATGTCATCACAGATTGTGATGAACTTGAGCTCGTGGCAGGGCGCGGGGTCGTCAATGATCGCTTCTTTGATTATGAGGAAGATTATAAGGGGCAGATCACTTTGTTTGACCACGCCACTTATGTGCGGGTGAAGGAGCACTTCGATCTTCCCGGTCTGGAACCGATGGCCTTCCGCCGCAACGTGGTGGTGAAGGGGGTAGATTTGATGAGCTTAGTCGATGAACGGTTCATGCTTGGAGACATCGAATTGACTGGGAGTCAGGAGGCGAAACCGTGTTACTGGATGGATGAAGCCTGCGCGCCAGGTGTTGAAAAATTCCTGAGAGGATATGGCGGATTACGCTGCCGCATCGTGACGGGTGGGATGCTCAGCAAAGGAATCAAGTCTCTCAAACAACTCTAAAAAATGGCTTCTGAAGAATTACGATACGGAATGCTGGGTGACGATAAACGGCCCACCGAAGAAAAGCTGGCGAAGTATTCTGGCGAAGTCAGTTGGGCATACCTAAAGGAGCACTACGCAAAAGGGACCCTGTTTTTCGTTGACCCTGATCTGAAGTTAGAAACTGTCGGAGCAGAAATCGTGGCTGATGAAAAGGCCGCGATCGCGGCT
This sequence comes from Akkermansiaceae bacterium, assembly GCA_023300065.1. Taxonomy (GTDB): domain Bacteria; phylum Verrucomicrobiota; class Verrucomicrobiia; order Verrucomicrobiales; family Akkermansiaceae; genus SW10. The sequence goes on along the minus strand of JALZWJ010000100.1, from coordinate 2,029 downwards.
TGGTTGAAGTCAGGGGAACTCGTGAAGATCGAGGCCCTCCATGCCGTGCAATGGGAGGGGACTGAGCAGCAGTTCGAGGCTCTCGTCGTTTCTCCTTTCGTCCTTTGCCGTCCTACCGCCTAAATAATCTACTCTGACATGCTGACTCACTCTCAACTCGCCGAGCTTCTAGAAGAGCACGGCCAACCCGCGTATCGAGCGACCCAAATCCTCGATTGGATTTATAAAAAACGGGCTCGCTCGTGGGATGAGATGAGCAATCTCCCCGAGGTCCTGCGCGATGCTCTCGCGGAGAAATACCCACTCCGTCCACTCAAGCATACTCTCACGAAGGGGTCGAAGGACACCACGCGGAAGTTCCTTCTCGAGCTCCCCGATGGCCGTTACGTGGAGACTGTTTTAATCCCCGCCTCACCCGCGCTTTATGGTGAGACCTCTGACCGCCACACCCTCTGCGTATCTTCCCAAGTCGGTTGTGCGTATGGCTGTAAATTCTGCGCTTCGGGGCTCGATGGCTTTTCACGGAACCTCACGGCAGCAGAGATTGTTTCGCAAATCATCCTCGCCGAGGAACTGTCCGGCGAGAAGGTGAACAATCTCGTCTTCATGGGGATGGGGGAGCCGCTCGCGAACTTTACGAACCTCTGCCATGCGCTCGAAATGATCACCTCCGATTGGGGGCTCAATATCGGAGCTCGCCGTATCACCGTTTCGACTTCCGGCCTTGTTCCTCAGATCAAAAAACTCGCTGAGTTCCCGCGCCAAATCCGCCTCGCGATCTCTCTACACGGCCCGGATGACGAGACACGGAATAAGATCATGCCGGTGAATAAGAAGTTCCCCGTCGCCGATCTCTTCGACGCCCTCCGCCTCTGGAACTCGAAGAAGAACCAAAAAATCACGCTAGAATACATCCTCATTGAGGGCGTGAATGCCAGTGTCGAGCATGCCGCAGTTTTGGCAAAGCGGGCCTCTTCCATTAAGGCCAAGGTCAACCTCATTCCGTATAATACGGTCGAGGGCCTCGAGTGGGTTCGCCCGTCGGATGCCGACTGCACCCGCTTTAAAAGTGTCCTCTCAAAGGCCGGCGTATCCGCAACCTTACGTCTGGAAAAAGGCCACGATATCGATGCCGCCTGCGGCCAGCTTCGACTCAAGAAAGAGAAGGGCCAGCTGGCGGAGTAGGTGAAAGTGTGGCGGGGACCTCTGGTCTTCACGCCTTTTTCTTATTTTCTACAGGGCTTGGAGACCGGAGGTCTCCGCCACTGGCTATTTGCAGACTTCTAATACCAAGTAGAGTTTTAAAAGCGCCCGGCTCTCTTTAAATCGCAAAGCGCTCGCTCGAAAACACACTCCGATATTACAGTTTATTCTTTTGGAACTCGGAGTGGTATAAGTCACGCCCCACGAATTCATGGCCCACTACAAGAGGGACTAGGATTGTTTTTTTAGTCCATGAATCCCAATTGAAAATGTGCAGATCAGTTCCGCAGCTTCCGGTGCGGTCCACCTGAAACAACACGTCCCGTTGCCCTAGTTTGGGCTTCTCAACTTCCATGAGGGTGAGCCCTGAGGCGGATTCTGATTTGACGAGCTCCTCCATAGAATCGGTGAAAAACGGCAGGCAGTGATGAATTAGGACCTCGGTAATAAAGAGCTGAGTGTCAAGGTTCTGACGCTTGATGTAATATCGAGAGTTCGAAAATGCCAAATTTCAGAGTAGAAATCATCCATTCCAGTCGTATTGCTTTACCGATGCTTCGCCTTGTCGTCTTTTTACTGCTTCCGATACCTCTCTGGGGCGAAGTCTCATTTAAAAAAGAGATCGAGCCCCTCCTGCAGGATTATTGTTACGACTGCCACGGTGATGGCGCGGACAAAGGCGACTTCTCCATGGATGAGTATGGTGACCTCGCCCAGCACCTCGATGACGTAGAGCACTGGCTCGCGGTATGGCGGAACCTCCGGTCCCAAATCATGCCTCCACCGAAGAAGGATCAACCCGATTTAGAGGAAAAAAAACAACTCC
>JALZWJ010000099.1 GCA_023300065.1 Akkermansiaceae bacterium | reverse complement strand
AAAAAATACAAAACCCCCAATGGTAAACCCGGTCAGCTCGTCGGCACTACCTTTGGCGCATCCTCTGATCTCATGAACGATGGCCTCCGCCGTCTCTTTATCAACTCCGCCTTCTTCCTCACGGGGCTCGACGTCCCAGCCAAAGCAGACGTCAGTTTCGTCGATCCCTTCGTCGCCAGCGAGTTCGCCTTCATCCGCGCCAAAGATCATTTCAAAAAGCTCAACCACCAGCCCTCAAGCTACGGCCTCGGAAAATCCCCCCGCAGTACCTCCAAGACCGCCCAACAAATGGTCAAAGAGTCCCTCTCAAAGCCAAAAGAGAAAAAGAAAAAGCCCGCTGCCAAGAAAACCGACAATCAAAATCCCAACAGCAAGGCTAACCGACGTAAACCCGCACCCACAACAGGTGTCGTCCCGCCCGTGACTTGGAGCACTTCCGCTTACGTGGCCGGAGACTCAGCGAAATCTCTTAACCTCGAAAAAGGAAGCCACATCACCATGATCGGTGGCGGCCTCGGATCCCGCATGGGCAAGTTCGGCTTCTTCGAGACTCAAGTTTATCTCAGCAACCCTGAAGCAGACCTCACCATCCGTAACATGTGTGATGAAGGTCACACTCCCGGCCACCGCCAGCAGCCAGGTCGTAGTAATGACAACCAGTTCGCCTTCCCTGGAGCAGAGAAGCTCGTCCACCCTGAGTTCCAGGTGAACACGAAGCCCCAGGGCCACTATGAAACCCCTGACCAATGGCTCGCCCGTCACCGTGCGGATGTTGTCATCGGCTTCTTTGGTTTCTCATCCTCCTTTTATGGACCGGATGATGTGGAGCGCTTTAAGAAAGAGCTCGCCGCCTTCATTAAACACACCCGCAGTCAGAAATATAACAACAAGAGCGTTCCTCAACTCGCCCTCGTTACCCCCACCGCTTTCCAAGACCTCTCCGCAAAGTTGGGCACTCCTGATGGCGTGACCGCCAATGCCAACCTTGATCTCTATAGCAAAGCCATGCTCGAAGTCGCCGCGGCACACGGCATCCTCTGCATCGATGCCTTCACAGCCAGTAAAGCATGGTATGCGAGTGGTGACATCTTGACCACTGACGGAGCCTTGCTCAACGCCGCGGGATACCAAAAATTCGCCACCTTCCTTAACCAAAGCCTCTTCGCTGAGAGCCAAGCCGCTAAACCATCTGCCGAAAAAGCAGCTGCCGTCCAAGCCGCTGTCGAAGAAAAGAACTGGGCATGGCACAACGACTACAAAGTCCCCAATGGTGTGCACGTCTACGGCCGCCGCTACGCACCCTACGGCCCGCAGAACTACCCCGATGAAATTAAAAAAACACGTGAGATGATCCTCATCCGTGACAACGCGATTTGGGCAACCCTCAAGGGCCAGCCCTTCGATCTAGCTGCCGCAGATGCCAAGACCCACCCCCTAGGCCCTGTCTCCACAAACTATAAGCCAAGCGTGAAAAACGGGACCACCGATTACAAACCGGCCAGCGAATCTGTCACCCACATCAAAGTTCCCGAAGGCTATAAAGTGGAGGTATTTGCCTCCGAAAAAGAATTCCCCAACCTCGCGAATCCTTGCCAGATGTCTTTCGACAACAAAGGCCGCCTCTGGGTTTCCACCATGCCTTCCTACCCGCACTACCGCATCGGCGATGCCCTTCCCACAGACTGTCTCATCATCTATGAGGACACTGATAACGACGGCAAGGCTGATAAGGAAACAGTCTTCGCCGATGACCTCCACCTCCCCATCGGCTTCGAGTTCAGCCCCGAGGGCGTCTACGTCTCCCAAGGAGACAGCCTCGTCCTCCTCAAGGACCTCGATGGTGACGATAAATATGACACCAAAGAAATCCTCCTCTCCGGCTTCGACGACCACGACACCCACCACAATATCTCAGCCTTCTGTGCCGACCCCTCTGGTGCGATCGTGATGGGAGAAGGAATCTTCCTCCACACCTCTGTCGAAACAGCCTACGGGACGGTCCGCGGCAGTAATGGTGGCTTCTACCGCTACGCCCCCCAGCGCAAGCACCTCATGCGCTACTCCCAATATTCCATTCCGAACCCATGGGGCGTTGCCTTTGATGATTACGGGCAAGACTTCTTCCTCCATACCTCAGGCCCCTCATTCGGCTGGATGCTCCCAGGAACTGTCAAAGCACGCTACGGAGCGAACATGAAATCTCCCTCCATCCTCACCTCCAAGGCCAACAGCGTCCGCCCCACCTCGGGAGTTGAGTTTGTCTCCAGTCGCCACTTCCCTGATGAGGTCCAAGGCGACGTCATTATTAATAACAACATCGGTTACCTCGGCGCAAAACAGCACAAGATGGTCGAAGGGAAAACCGGCTTCTCTGCCGAGTATCGCCAAGACCTCTTCTCCTCAAAAGACGGTAACTTCCGCCCCGTGGACCTCGAGTTCGCTCCTGATGGTTCACTCTACTTTGCTGATTGGCACAATGTCCTCATTGGTCACATGCAGCACAATGCCCGTGACCCATATCGTGACCACGTCCACGGCCGCATCTACCGCATCACCTACCCCTCTCGTCCCCTCGTCACACCCGCGAAGGTTGCCGGGGCCTCCATCGATGAACTCCTTGAAAACCTCAAGCTCCCCGAGTATCGCACCCGCTACCGCACCCGTCGTGAACTCCGTGGGCACGATGCCAGCGTAGTCACCGCTGCCGCCGCGAAATGGGCCGCTCAGCAAAGTGACGAACATGCAAAGCTCGAAGCCCTCTGGGTCACCTGGGGAGTAAATAAAGTCGATCAACCGCTGCTCGAAGAGCTCCTCGCAGCCAAAGACCACCGCGTCCGCTCCGCTGCTGTCCGCGTCCTCCGCTTTAACATGCACGCCGTTGCAAACGCCGCCGAGCTTCTCTCAAAAGCGGCGGGGGATGAGCACGGTCGCGTCCGCCTCGAAGTCATGACCACTGCCTCCTACCTTCCAAAAAACATCGGACTTGAGATCGTCGAAAAAGCGAAAAATAGCGGCCTCGAAGATGGCTTCAAAGACGTCTACAAGTTTGCCGTCGAGACCCTCAACCGCACCACCGTCACCGAAGAAAAGGAGAAAACTCACCGCAAGGGCATCCTGAGAGAGACTGACAAAGTCGTCATCGCACAGGTCAACTGCCTGCACGAAGCGATCAAGTTCGACGTCGCGACCCTCGCCGTCCCCGTCGGCAAGAAGCTGAGGCTCATCTTCAATAACCCAGACGTGATGCAGCATAACTTAGTCATCGTGAAACCCGGCACCGCAGACGCTGTCGCCACTGCTGCGATCTCGCTTGGAGGAGAGGGCTTTGCAAAGCAGTTTGTCCCAGACAGTGACGATATCCTCGCCGCCTCTAAACTCCTCATGCAAAGCGGGAAGCAGACCCTCGAGGTCACCTTCGACAAACCCGGTAAATACCCCTTCCTCTGCACCTTCCCAGGTCACGCCACCATGATGCGCGGGCACATCATCGTGAAGTAAGCACGAGCAGCAAGATCTCATCGCCGAACCTCGCTTCAAAACGAGGTCGGCGATTTTTTTTTGTATACAAAGTCCCGTCACCGCACCGGGAGCCGCCGACTCATCCCTCCATTAGAAAGCTGGCGTGAATTTTTTGCGTCACCAATCGTCTAAAGAGGTGCCGAGTGGTGGGGGTCAATCCTTACTTTTAATCACTTTGCGCACTATTTCATCCATTTTGCATTTCGCAGTTCAAAACCTCGTTTTATCTCTCTAGCTTTTCACCAACAACGTGTCAGACCCATTGAAAGTAATCATCGCCTGTGGAGGAACAGGTGGCCATCTCTTCCCCGGCATCGCCGTGGCCCAAGAACTTAAGTCCCGCGGTCATGAGGTCCTCCTCCTCATCTCTGAAAAAGAGGTGGATGCTCAGGCTTCGGAAAAATACTCCGATCTCCGCTTCGAAACCGTCAATGCGATCGCCAAGCCGCCGACCTTCTCACTAAAGATGGTCTCATTCCTCTGGCGCTTACGGAACACGATCAAGCATTGTGGGAGCATCATCGACCGTGAAAAGGCTGATGTCGTTCTCGGAATGGGCGGGTTTACCTCGTTTCCTCCCGTCTACGCAGGAGCTAAAAAAGGCCTCCGCACTTACGTCCATGACTCAAATGCCATCCCTGGCCGCTCGAACCGCATGACGGCAAAGCGCTGCACCGCCGTTTTAGTGGGCATTGAAGAAGCCGCCGAATTTCTCCCAGACTCCACCGTCATTCTCACCGGCACGCCCGTGCGGGAGGAGATGGAAAAGCTCCCGACACGCACTGAAGGGTGTCAGGCTCTCGGCCTCGATCCCGAAAAGAAGACCCTCCTAGTAATGGGCGGTAGCCAAGGTGCCCAGCACCTAAATGATGTCGTCGCGCAGGGCTCTGAGGGCACCGCTTGGCAAGTCCTCCACCTCGCAGGGCAAGCTGACTTTGATCGCCTCACCGCCCAAGTTGGCGACCGACCAAACTATCAGGTCCTCGCTTTCTGTGATCAAATGGCCGCCGCTTACGCCGCTTCAGATTTTTGCGTGGCCCGCTCTGGTGCCTCCTCGCTGACCGAGTTGAGCCACGTCGGTTTACCCGCCCTTTTGATTCCGTATCCACATGCTGCGGATGATCACCAAACCGCGAACGCCGTGGTCTATGAACGCGCTCAGGCCGCTGTTCTAATGAAGCAGGAAGATCTCGATGCTGACACAATTCGCGAGATGCTCCGTGACCTCGACACTGAAATCATTTTGAAAATGTCTCAAGCCATGAAGTCTCTTTCTGAGCCTGAGGCCGCTTCCCAAATCGCTACCGTAATTGAAGGATGACCATCGCCGAGTTTAGCAAAAAACTACTCAATAAAGATCAACCACTCCGCGTCCACCTCATTGGAGTGGCTGGTTCTGGAATGAGCGGGCTTGCTCGGCTCTTGATCCAAATGGGCCACCACGTGAGTGGTTCTGACCGCGTCACCTCTGGAGAAACTGAGCGGCTCCGTGACATCGGGCTAAACTTCTCCACGCCGCACTCTGCGGCGGCTGTGAAAGAAGTGGATGCCGTCATCTACTCCTCTGCCATCCGTGAAACAAACCCTGCCCTCGCCGCTGCGTTAGAGCAGGGGACCGCCACTTTCCGCCGGGCCGAGTGCCTCGCCGCCATCTTACATACGAAGGATGGAGTCATCGTTTCTGGCACGCATGGCAAGACCACCACTTCCTCCATGATCGCGCACATCTTGCGCCAGAGTGACTGCAACCCTTGCCACTACGTTGGTGCGGAGATCCCAGTCCTAGGCTCCAATGCCGAGTGGAATGAAGATGGGCAATACCTCGTCGCCGAAGGGGATGAGTCCGATGGCACCCTCGCCCTTTATCGGCCAAAGCACGCCATCGTCCTGAACATGGAAGAGGAGCACCTCGACCACTACACGCGTGGCATTGAACAAATCCGCGAGGTCTTCAATACCCTCCTCGACCAAACCTCCGGCTCCATCGTCTACTGTCGCGAATGCCCTGAATCGACCAATCTCTGCTCGGTTCGTGACACGAGTATTTCATACGGTTGGCAAGACGCTGACTGGACCGCCACGGATCTCTCTGAACAAATCGGGACCGTCAGTTTCACCGTGAATCACCTGGGCAAAGAACTGGGCCGCGTCCAACTGGGCATTCCCGGTCGCCACAATGTGCTGAATGCTCTCGGAGCCATCGCCATCGCGACCGGATGTGGTGTCGACTTCTCCCTCATGAACCGTGCCCTCGGCTCCTTCGCCGGTGCCAAACGCCGGTTCGAGACCAAGCACCTCAGCAAGCGCTACCGCGTGGTTGATGACTACGGCCATCATCCCACCGAGGTCGCCGCCACCCTGCAAACCGCGCGTACCTATTCCCCGAAGCGGGTCGTCATTTTATTCCAACCCCATCGCTATAGCCGGACTCAGAAGCTCGCAGATGATTTTGGAAAAGCACTCCAAGCCGCGGACCTCGTCTTCGTGACCGATGTCTACGCAGCCAGTGAAGACCCCATTCCCGGAGTCAGCGGCCAGACCATCGTCGATGCGATTTTGGCAAATGGCGATACCAAGGCCGCCTTTGTCCCTGATCTTAACACCGCCCATCACGTGGTCGGAAATGCCCTTGAAGAGGGCGATCTCTTTCTTACCCTCGGCGCGGGCAATGTCCACGAAGCTGGGAACAAACTCATCGCCGAT
>JALZWJ010000098.1 GCA_023300065.1 Akkermansiaceae bacterium | reverse complement strand
TCAACCGAAAGCATGCGATCGAAAAGCAGCTGAACAAACTCGTCGCCGCCAGCAAGATCGACCCCAAAGGAGAAATGAAAATTGTCCTCGCAGAAGGACAGCAAGCCCTCCTCGACCTCCAAACCATCCGGACCACCCACCCCAGCCTTCTTAAGTTAAACAAAGACCTCAACCTTTGGCGCTCCCACCTCCAATCCGCCCGGACCACCAATCGAAAACTGGAGATCCAACAAGCGCACGATCAAATCTTAGAAATTACGGCCCAGATTCAAACACTCAGTGAAGAACTCCCCGTTATCCGTGAGGCCGAAGACCGCATCGCGCGTTCCAGAAAGGAGATCGATGCCCTCCGCCGAACCCTTGCCGAAAAGACCCCAGAAGGACAGGCCCTGATGAAAGAACTCGCCGAGATCGAGAAGGCATTCTCTACCATTCAGTAAACTCCATTACTGAGCACAGCCGCCCGAGACCTGAGCGTCTGACTTGGCCTCTCCCCTCCGCAAACATCGCCCCCTCGGCTCGTCCCCTTCATGCAGCACCGTTTCGGAATGTAGGAACTTTGCCGCCTTGGCCGAGTCGATCACTTTCCGTGAACTCCGCTCTAGCATCTCCGCTTCAAAGTCCCCCAAAACCCGCTCCCTCAGCCCTGCCTCCCGCCAACCAGACTTGGCTTGGCAAGATTTTGAAATCCCTCGGGCCAAGGCCAAGGCATCGAGCAAAGCCTGATTTGCCCCCTGTCCTTTAAATGGACTCATCGGGTGAGCCGCATCGCCCAGCAAGGTTACGCTCGCACATTTCGCCAAAGTCTCAGGCTTGAGTAAGGCACGGTCATACACGGGATAACCAGAGACCCGCGCCTCCTTCGTCGCGATCAAGATTTGAGGAATCGGATCGTGCCATGGGCACCTCCGTATTGCCTCCTCCTTTAGCGCCTTTGGCCCCTGCTCACTGAGCGCCTTCGCGGCATCCTCATCCATCGGGAAGCTCAGCTGCCACATCACCGCATCTGCCGAATACGGCATCATATAAATCCGCTCATGCCCATTCGCGGTCTGAAACACCGTCGCCGAATCTAACAAAACATTCTCAAACCCCTCCAGATCTGCCAGCGGGCAAATCCCCAAAATCACCAAACACCCGAGGTATGATAACGGCGCCTCAACCTCCCCCATCGTTAATCTCCGCACCGTGCTCCGAATCCCATCCGCCCCGACTAAAAGATCCGCCTGGGCGCTTTTCATCTCCTCATCTACCCGGAAATCCACCTCCACCCCACCTCCCTCGACTTCTTTAAAATCGACCAACTGGTGCCCCCACTTCAGCCCATCATGCCCGCGCAATTGCTCCAACAACGCATAGCGTAAAGCCTGCCGTGCGATGTGCACATTCGTCCGCTTCGGCGGTGGGGGCGGCTGCGCCTCAGAGCTGCCCTCTTCCCACTTTCGGATCCCCCACTCTCCGATCACTTTTCCATCCGTCGTATGCACCACATGCCGAGTCGAAATCACCCCCTCAGCGAGAGAGAAAACCCCCAGCCCCTCGATCGCTTTACTCGCCTGCTGCAAGGTCAAGCCATACCCTTGAGACCGCTCATCGAACCCTCCATCACGCTCATAGAGCGTAAAAGGAATCCCGCGATGGTAACACGCCACCGCCAAGGCCACCCCGCCGATCCCACCTCCCACAATCGCGACATGTGGATAATTTTCCAGATCCGGGACTGGGGCATTCTCCGCCGCCCGTAGGCCATTCCCCCCACACTCAGGGCACACCTCAAGGTGCCCCTTAGGCTGAACGGGCGGGGTCGCATTTGCAGCCCCCGTCTCACGGCCTTCAGAAAGTGCGACCCGCTGCCTGCGCTCAAACTCCGCAATCGCGCTCTGATAATGGCGGCGCGCCTTCCCTGAGACTCGCCGGACCTTCCGGCCACGTCCCAGACACTCCGGGCACACTGCCCAGTGCTTTCTATCATGATTTCCCTCTGCCACCTGCCCCATCTTTTAGCACCTCTCGCGCCTCCTTCAATAAGACAAAATAAATACGCAAAGTGATGATCGCTAAAAACCTTCTTGTTCTCTCTTCCTTAGCAAGTTTCTATCACGGCACGCCTCACTCCAAAGTGGTTCGGTTCTTTCAAAACGCTAAATTTATGCCCCGCTCTTTTTCGCAACGACTCGCCATCCTAGGGTACTCCGTTGCGATCGCAGGTGGCCTCTTCATCGCGCCCCCCGCCTCTGCCTCAGACAGCTCCCCATGGGAACACAGCGGAGCGGCTGGATTGAGCTTCACCAGCGGAAATTCTGATAGCCTCGCTTACAACCTCCGCTTTCTGGGAACCTACCGGACCTTGGAGAATGATGCCGCTTACGGGCTCGACTATTTTTACTCAGAAGACTCCGGCATCACCAATAACGAATCCTTCCGTCTTTTCGGAAACTACAATCAACTCCTCGGAGAGAAATTCTTCTTCGGCTTGAATGGGAGCCTCTTCACCAATGAGCCCTCGCTCGTCGATTATCGGGTCGATGTCGGGCCGGTGCTCGGATACTATTTTATGCGGAATAAAAAAGGCCTCTTGAGCGTTGAAGCTGGCTTGGGATACGCATTTGAATCGAAGGATAGCGAGAGTGATTCCTTTGCCACCTTGCGCCTCGCCCAGCATTACGACTACCGCTGGAATGAGGTCACACGGATTCGTCAGTCCACCTCCCTCACCCCCAAGGCAAATGATGCCGCTAGCTACATTTTTGAATTTTCAGCCGGGCTAGATCTCCGCATGAACAACCGGTGGAACATCCAGCCACGAGTGACCCACCGGGTCGATCTTGACCCCGCGATTGGCCAAGGAAAATCCGACACGCTCATCACCGTGGGCCTCGCCTACTCGCTCAACGGTTTCCTCAAAGAAGAAATCGACCGAGACGATGAACGCAAAACCCTGAGAGAAAAGGACCTAAAAACGGAGGGCAACCGCAAGGGCTGGGTCCGGAACGCCGGGCTCGGAGCCAGCTCATCATCAGGAAACACAAACACTCTGAACCTGAACCTGAATTACGAAGCGATCTACCGGTCAGACGAGCGGGACATCAACCTCAAAGGCGACTATCGATTTGCAGAAGCCAATAACGATACGACACAGAACCGACTTAACCTTTCCGCGAGCCACAGCTGGAAACTCAACAAAGCGACTTATGCTGGAATCGGAACTAACTTTTCCTATGACACTTCCAACGACCTCGACTATCGAATCACCCCCGCGGTTCACGCCGGGACACACCCTATCCTCACGGACTACGGTGGCTTAGCGCTGGAGGCAGGTCTAGGATTCACCTTCGAAAGGCAAGGTAGCGTGAACACAAACGAGGCTTCTTTCCACCTCACCCAGCGCCTCTATTGGCAGTTGAGTTACCACACTTACGTGACCCAAGAGATCACGTATCAAGCCTTCGTCAACGACCCTACAACTTTTAATCTCTCCTCCTATCTCTTCGTGGATACCTTTCTCACCGAGAATCTTTCATGGCGAGTCGGAGTGCAATTTTTCTACGACAGTGAGCCCCCAACAGGAGCTGAGAGTGATGACTTCTCGGTCATCTCAGGGATCTCCGTCCGCTTTTAAGCCCCTTCTCTCTTATCCGGGGACCTTGTAGATTAGGCGGAGAGTATCAAGGCGGAGACGCGCCGTGGTGATGACTTTATTAAGATCCTTACGGTGAGCATCCAGCGCATTAATTTCGATATCATCGATGAGCGGATTCACGAGGGCCAGATCCACCAAGCGGGCCTTCTCTGCCGCGAGTGAGGTTTCCATTTTCTCGACCGCCTTCTTAATTGTGGTGACACGGCGCTGCCCTGCCAGCGCCTCCAGCGCCTTCAGCATCCCAGGAATCATCTCCCCCGTGACCTTCGGTTGATCGAGCAGCTTCCGGTGGCTCCCCCGGCGAAGGACGGCTTTCATTAGAGAAACATCTGCCGTGAGGTCCTTGCCCTGATAGTCGACCACCACCCGAATTGGGACGGCGGGCAGGTAGTGATCAGTCTGTAAAGAGGCGGGCGCGATGCATTCGATAATATAATACGCTTCCAGAATGACTGACATTTGCCCAGGAGCTTCCCAAACCCCGAAGCAACTATTCCCGGCCTCGCCAGAGAGGAGGAGATCGATGGAATTGCGCACCATGGGGTGGTCCGCCGTCATGAGGCCGATCTCCTCACGGACTAAGGCGTGGTCACGGTCAAATGTCACGCTCATCCCATCTTCAGGGAGGTCTGGGAAGGCATCTGTGATGACGTTCCCAGGTTCCAGAAGGTAGCTCCGGGTGTCCATCTCCTCAACCGTGAGGCCGAAGTGGTCAAAGAGGCGGAGGATCCAATCCTCGAACTCATGGTCACGATCCCAGCGATCGATCATCTCAAGGGTCTGCTCAATATCCCCGCCACCTTGGGAGGTCAGCGCGAGGAGACGGTCCGGCCCGCGTTCCATCTGAGCTTCTGTTTCGTCACGGAGTTTCTTCGACTCCGAGATGAACTTCGGCAGGGTATCTGCTTTGATCCCTTGAAGCCGCTTCACGAGGAGCTGCGCGCCTTGAAGGTTTTTCTCGAAGGCATTTAATCCCTCCTGATACCAACGCGCGTATCGTTCGCCGGGATCTCCCTTCACGTAAGGGACGTGAATATTGATCGTCTCGGTCTGACCAATCCGGTCGAGCCGGCCGATCCGCTGCTCTAGGAGTTCAGGGTTCTCTGGCAGGTCGAAAAGAACGAGGTGGTGGGCGAATTGGAAGTTCCGCCCCTCACTCCCGATCTCTGAACAGAGGAGGAGATCCGCCCCCTCGTCTTCCGAAAAGTAAGCGGCATTCCGATCACGCTGTAGGAGGCTAAGTTCCTCATGAAACTGTGCAATTTTCATATCAACCCGGTCTAGGAGGGCCTCGGTGATTTCCTCGACCAGCTCTAAGGTTTTACCAATGAGCAGGATTTTTTCTGATGGGTGTTTTTTGAGGAAAGAGATCAACCAATCGATCTTGGTGGCGAAGGGATCCTCCCCTTCTAACTCGACGAGATGCGCTTTACGCTGCGGGAAGCCCGTGAGTTGTTTTCGCGTGTTGCGGAACATCACGCGCCCGGTGCCGAAGGAATCGAGCAGATCTGAGATGACCTGATCTTTACTTGCAGGGAGCTTGGCCACCCCCTCCGCAATGCGGGGAGAGCGTTCGGCGAAGAGAGCGGCATTCGGCTTCTTCCCGTCTTGGATGAGGTCGATGGCATCGGCCACTTGCTCGTAATAATCTGACTCCGTGAGGAAGGCCGCGAGGTCATTATAACGATGTGGATCCAGAAGCTGAAGGCGGGCGAAGTGCCCCTCCGCACCCAGCTGCTGCGGGGTCGCGGTGAGGAGAAGGACTGAAGGAGTCTCCGTGGCGAGCGCCTGCACTAGTTCGTAGCCCTCACTCGGCTCTTCCGGCGACCACTCTAGGTGATGCGCCTCATCCACAATCAAGAGGTCCCACCCAGCCTCGATGACTTGGGGAACCCGCTCTGGATTGTCTAAAAGGAAGTCCTGCGAGCAGAGGATGAGTTGGTTTTCCAGAAAGGGATTATCGCCTGAAAGCGATTGGCAGCGCTCCTCATCAAAGATCGCGAAGAGGAGATTAAAGCGGCGTAGGAGTTCCACGAACCATTGGTGGACCAGTGGCTCGGGCAGGAGAATAAGGACCCGGTCCGCCCGCCCCGTGAGGTGGAGACGGTGCAAGATGAGGCACGCCTCGATCGTTTTCCCAAGGCCCACCTCATCGGCGAGAAGGACCCGTGGTGCAAGGCGCGAGCACACCTCTTTGACAATCGCGATTTGATGCGGGATGAGATCGACCCGACCACCAAGAAATCCCCGCACCGGAGATTGGCGGATTTTTGAAGAACGGAAGAGCGACTCGATGCGGAGATTAAAAGTGCGTAGGTCATCGACTTGGCCGCCGAGAAGTCGGTCATCCGGCTTAGAAAAGCTGATGGAGTCATCCAGCTCCCCCTCAACGAAGCTCTTACCGCCGCTGTGATAGGTGAGCAGGCCGCCCTCCTCAGTCACTTTCTCTACCGTGACCGTTTCCCCCGTGTGGATCAGGATCTCATCGCCCACCTTAAACTGAACCCGCATGATGGGGGCTGAATCGATCGC
>JALZWJ010000097.1 GCA_023300065.1 Akkermansiaceae bacterium | reverse complement strand
AAGGAAGGGGCGAAGAAAGATCCCAAATGGTTTAAGGAGTATTCCTCGAACGCGAAGCCGGGAGTGCCGCTAGCGTTTCATGAGAAATTAGGTCTGACGACGAAGGAGTATCAGAAATACCGTGAACTCTGGGACAAACGTGAGTTCAAAGCTCTCCAGAAAGTGGGCTTAAGGTTGGAGGCGATCGGCGATAAATGGCGAGTTTTGGTGTCTGGGGAAGGTGCCCGGATTTCTCTGCTTCGCTTTGATCCTAAAACAGGAATGGTAGTTTCTCCAAATGGTGAGTTGAAGAGGATCGAGGACATTGATGCGGCGGCTGAGACTATCCTTGGTGCATGGAAAGGTGCCGAGTGGAAATTTGAGAATGAGACTGGCCTTGGAAAGACTAAGGAGAATTTAGCGATTGGTAAGAGTGGCGATGGTAAATTCGGTTTGCTCGTTTACCGGTTACAGGACATCACTACGACAGGCCGGATCATGCATGATAAGAGCATGGTTATCCGGTTTGAACTCAAGTAAATGCGATGGTCGTAGCCCGCGTAGCTTTTTTTCAAAAGAAGGTTTTCGGTCTTCGGTTGCGGACCTGGTTGCTTTTTTTTGTTCTAACTCCTTTCGTTCTATGGGGGCTGTTGAATCTGATTTTTTGGACGGGTTGGGGGACCGGTTTTCTGGAAAAACGGGTTGAAGCGCGAGTGGGGTTGGCGTGTGAGATCGAGAGTGTTTCATGGGCTCCTTGGGCGGGGGTAAATGTGGGGAATGTGGGGATACATCCTTCAGGTGAGACCTCGTCTGAGTCGCCTTTATTTGAGATCGATCGTCTTCACCTAGACCCTTCTTGGCTCTCTTTTACGAAAGGTGAAATACGATGGGAGCGACTTGAAGTTGGCGCGGTGAAGGGGAGGGTCTCGATTGAGCAGCTTAAAGAGATCCTTGCCAAATATCACGAAAACCACCCGGTGAAAGTCATCTCAAACCCGGTTAAACCAGTGGCTCCTCTGGAAATCAAGACGGAGGATGGGGTGGTAGCCACTCCGAAGAAAAGCAAGCCAAGTCCCGATCAGGAAGCAGTCCCTCCAGTGGTGGTTCCACAGAGAAAACAAGATTCAGGAAAGAAGTCTGAAGCGGTGCCGGTCGATGATTTTCGAGGTATCATAATTTTGGAGGATATGGATTTGGAACTCTATTCTGAAGAGCATTCTGAATTTTCGATCCGGCTGGATGACGTGGCGGGGGAGATTCCAATCTGGGGAGAAAGCCGTGAGGGGGAACTCCGAGTCGGAGAAGTTGCGTTAGGAAGTCGCCTTTCTGAGAAGTCGTTAAACTTTCCGGTGACATGGGGTGAGCGGGCACTTCGGCTTGAGAAAGCGGGGATGAAGATCTTTGGCGTAGATCTGAATGTGAAGGGGGTCATTCGCTTGTCTGCAGGGCTTCCCGCAGGATTGCAGATTGATCTTCCTGATCAGCAGATGGACCTTTCTCCAATTTACATGAGCCAAAATAGCCCCGTTGAACTCGCGCATCTGAGCTCTCGGAATACGCTGCGGGGGCAGCTCCTGAATCCTCGCAGCTTTAACGGGCAGAGTCTGACGAAGTTTAAGGGGCTGGTTTTACATGACCCGAAGGATGGGGGAGACGTTCGGTTTGAGTCAGGATTGGCGGCTTTTCAATTGAGCGCTTCCGGAATTGTCGCGAAGGATCTCCGCGTGATTGGCGAGGAGGATTCGATTTTGATGAACGGTTTTGTCACGACAGGAGGTCAAGCGGCTGCGACGGTAAGAATCGTTTCTAGTCCTGAGCGGGCCTCTTCTCATGAGAAGAGAATTAGGAATTCTTCTCAAGCGTTGGAGCTTTCCTTTCTCCCCCTTGTCACGCCTGATCGTGAGTATCGGGATGTTCGAATTGAAGCCCGTTCCGGAACCCTCATGATGGATTTGGGGATCGATGAACAATGGGTTCCTCTTGTCCCTTCTGTTCGTGCCATTTTAGGGAAATCAAGTCAGCTTAAGGCCCCCCGTTTACCATGAGAATTATTGCAGGATCTGCCAAAGGGCATGCATTGAAAGTCCCACGTGAAGTTTCGCGCCCGACGACGGATCGGGTTCGTGAGTCGGTTTTTGGAATTCTTTCTGCGGTGCTAGGAGAGGCGCGGGTTCTTGATCTTTTTGCGGGATCTGGCGCGTTAGGAATCGAGGCCCTGAGCCGCGGGGCGAGTGAGTGCACCTTCGTGGAACAGAACCGGGGCGCGGCTCGTGTCATTGAAGAGAATCTTAAAAAGACTGGAGTGAGTGGGGGGAAGGCGGTTTGCCGCGAGGTCAGTGCTTTTTTGAAAGCGGAAAAGAGATCCTATGATCTCATCTTTGCAGATCCTCCCTATGCCGATGGCCTGACTGATGCCGCGAGAGATTTAGTGGCTCTGGAGGGGTGGTGTGACTGGCTGAATAAAGATGGTTTTTTAATCTTAGAGCGAGAGGCCATGGGAGACCTTCCTCTTCCTGAGGGACTCAAGCTCCTCCAACAACGGGACTACGGCCGCAGCCGAATCTCTATTTACCAACGCGCTACCTAAGAGATAATGCTCCGTTTTATGCTCTTTATTTGGAATGTCCTCTATCCGTTGGTCGTGGTTTTAGCCGCACCATTCTGGATGGTTAAGATGTTTCGGCGAGATGGGTGGGGAAGCGGACTGTTAGAGCGATTGGGGATTTATGAGCGCGACGCAGAATATGAAAAATCGGGAGCGGTCTATCTCCACGCGGTGAGTGTCGGCGAGGTCCTTTTAGCTTTGAAGCTAATTACGAAGTGGAGAGAAACGCATGACGCTCATTTTATCCTGGTGCCGACGACTGCTACGGGAATGGCTGTGGCACGTGAGAAAGCGCCAAGAGGGGTAAGGGTGATTTATGCGCCTCTCGATTTTGGTTTTTTGATCCGCAGAGTGATGATGCGTTTTACCCCTGTGGCGGTGGTGATGGTGGAGTCCGAATTATGGCCAAATCTCATTACTCAAACTCACCGAATGGGGATTCCGATTGGTGTCTTAAATGCGCGACTCTCACCACGTTCGGGGCAGCGGTTGACCGCTTTGAAGCGGTATGTGGCTCCTTTCTTAGAGTTGTTAGATCACGTCGGGGTGCCAGAAGAGGAGGACCTTAAACGGTGGCAACGGATCGGGGTGAGGCCCGCGGCTACCGTTCTGACTGGGAACGTGAAGTTCGATCCAGATGGTGCCGCCCTTCCGCGGAAGAGGGCTGAGTTCGGCTCGATGTTAGAGACCTTTCCTCCCCGCCCAATCGCAATGGCGATCTCGACTTTTTCGGGGGAGGAGGAGTATCTAGATGCCGTTTTTCGGGATGCTGGTTTTCAGTCTGTCATCGTGCCTCGTCATGCAGAGAGAAGGGCGGAGGTGGCGCGGGCTCTGGGTGATCATGTGATTTTACGGAGTCAATTCACACCGCCTCTCGCTGATGAGACTTTCGTGATCGATAGCACCGGTGAACTCTGCGATTGGACCGCGCATGCGGATGTGGTTGTGATTGGAAAGAGCTTTCTTGAGAAGGGTGGGCAAAATCCATCCGAAGCGATTTTAGCCGGTGTTCCTGTGATTTGTGGCCCGCATATGGCGAACTTTGAGCCACTTGTGAGCGAGTTGATAAAAGCGGGAGGCATTCAAATGGTGAACTCACGGGAGGAGCTTTTGAACGCGTTGGCAAATCTACCGGTAGGGCAGGTAAGGGCGGCCCGTAAGGTGCTCGATAAACACGCTGGGGCGATGCTCCGAACGATCGAGCTCTTTTCCCAAGAGAGGCCGCGTTGATGATTTAGCGGCCTTTCAAGCGTTCTTCCATATCCTCAAGACTCACGCCCTTAGTCTCAGGGACGAGGAAGTGGACCCACAGGAGGTGGAGGAACATCA
Organism: Akkermansiaceae bacterium; assembly: GCA_023300065.1. Classification (GTDB taxonomy): domain Bacteria; phylum Verrucomicrobiota; class Verrucomicrobiia; order Verrucomicrobiales; family Akkermansiaceae; genus SW10. The sequence continues at coordinate 2,298 of JALZWJ010000097.1, read as the reverse complement.
TAACGGCAAAGAAGCCAAAGAGAGTTGTGGCTGAGAAGGCGCTCACCGCGATGGGGAAGAGAAGGGTGAGTAATGCCGCGAAGATCCAGTGAGTTCCGCACCCGAGCGATGCAATGTAGCCGAAGGAGCCAATGTAGAGGAGGGTTCGGCGGCCTAGCTTATCAATGAGCCGTAAGCCGATCAGCGTGAAAACAAGGTTCACGAGGGTGACAAGGCTGGCATTGAACAGCTCGGCGGACTCACTCACTCCGGTCATGCCGAAGATGCGTGGTGCAAAGCCGAGGATCGCATTGATCCCAGAAAGTTGGTTGAAGAATGCCACCATGAAGGCGGCTCAGGAGAGTGGGAAAACGATCACGATCTCTGATGATGAAACCCAATGTCACTGGATTTTGGATGTGACCTGGAGAGAGGATGCCTCGAGAATCCGCAAGGGGCATGCTGCGGAGAATGTTGCGATGTTACGAAGGATTGCACTAAACTTACTCAAAGCAGATACGACTGTGAAAGCCACAGCGCGAGGGAAGCGGCTTCAAGCCACCTTCTGTGAAAAAATCCTTTCGTAGTTCCTCAGAATCGAGCCTTCAAAGTGAGTTAGCCCTGTGGAATTGTGGCTGCGGCGCTTGTTTTTGAGTCCCAATAAGAAGTCTCTTAAAATTTTAATTGAAATGTTATTGAGACTCATTATCAATAATTAATCACTTCAAGCCAAATCCATCGACAGACAGGTAGCCTAGATTTTGTAATCTGGCACCTTGTGGGAGCGGGCAGTCTAGCTGTGAGCTGGGCTTCTTTGGTCCAAAGATCGTCGCTTCATCTCATCTTAAATCAGAAAGGGGAGGGGTTAATCATTGATGCAGAAACCCGTTTGACCCTGCTCCCGGGGACCACAGCGCTATTCGCGACTTCCGAGGTTTCAGGACTATTGTCGGCGACGAGGTTTGCTTCGGAGAGCGGTCATGATTTTATCGTTCTGATCGTTCCTATGATGTCGGTGGAGCGGATCTTTGGTCCGGTCGGGCCGATGATGAGAAAGAACCTCGGAATTCTCCGCCGCTGGTCAGAACGCGAGGCCAGTTTTGCGGTCGAGCTCCTCGCGCCCCCGGTTCAGGCAAAAGCCGAGAAGGCATGGTATTTGGCAAAGGCTCTGGAGATTCTCTCGCTCCACCTTTTCAGGCAACCCGAAGAGAACCCGCGTTTCTTCTGCTCGCAAATTAAGTCAAATGCCCATCGCTATGTGAGGGAGGCCCTGGGTTTACTAGAGGGCCGCTTAGATCAAGCCCTCGATCTTAAGCTTCTTGCCCGTGATGTCGGTTGCGCTGCGCACTATCTCAGCCGCCTTGTAAGGCAAGAGACAGGGAAGACCCTCTCGCTTCACCTTAGGGCCCTGCGGATTGCAAAGGCCGCGGAGATCCTCGCCAACAATCAGATGAATGTGACAGAGGCCTCCTTAGAGGTCGGCTACCAATCTCTCTCACATTTCTCAAAAGCCTTTGCGCTCGAAAAGGGCATGACGCCTTCACAATTCACGAGACGAAGTGATTGATTTTTTGAACGCAAACCATCGGCCAAGATTAACAATCCAACGCAAGCCTCCTTACTAAATCCATCCCTACTCTTTCCCTCTATGAAGACTATTTCTGAATTACCGCTCGACTACGCAGGCCTGATAACACGCTTTCCTCCCCGTGTCATTCGGAGTCGTGCCCTCCTTAAAGCGACTCTTGCTGAAATCCTTCAGCTGAAGGAATCGCGGCAAAGCCTCAATCGTGATCAACGCGAATTCCTCTCGCTCCTTGAGCTCTTAGTCCGCCGGTATGAGGGGCCGGCCCAGCCGAAGCCAGCTCACACATTCCTTTGTCAACTCATCTCAGAGCACCAGCTCCGCAAGACCGATCTCTGCCGGATCCTAGGGCGCTCCCTCCCGCTCTGCTCCATGATCTTAAGCGGCCAACGTAAAATTACCAAAGAACACGCGATCCGACTGGGTCGGTATTTTGGGAAAGGTCCAGATCTATTTCTTGCGTGAGGTGTAAATGGCAAAGGAGCGCTCAATCGTCACAACCGACCGTTAGCTGACGAGGGGGATTTCTCATAGGTTCCGTTTTGAAAGTTCCTATGAAAGCACTCATTCCATCTCTTATTTTTGCGGTCGCCTCGCTGCAAGTCCATGCTGATCTTCAAAGCTTCACCCAAGACCGTGCCGCAATCCTCGCGATGGCCGGACAGTATAAGGTGGACTTTAGTTTCTCTGAAATCATCGCTCTCACTCCCGGATATCAGCTTAAGAAGCCCTAC
>JALZWJ010000096.1 GCA_023300065.1 Akkermansiaceae bacterium | reverse complement strand
ACCATTCTTTACGGACTCATGGTGGTCTTGGGGTTACTGGCGTTCATCGTTCCCGGTATCTACCTCGCGTTGCGATTCGGCCTCTACCAACAAGCGATCGTAGAGAAGAATCTCGGCGTTATCGACTCACTGAAATACAGCTCTCAAATCACACGGGACAACAAGCTGGGACTTCTTGGACTCTATATCTTGGCATTCTTCGTTGTCGTCGCCGGATTTCTAGCGCTACTTGTGGGCCTGATCTGGGCGATTCCCACCGCATGGCTTTCCACCACCATCGCCTACCGATATCTCCATTCTGGACCTCAGGGCATTAGAGTCCTGCCCTAACGAGCCGACACCCACCCGGCGCCGACAACGATTCCTCTTGCTTTCACAGGACGCGTCCATGCCGTGTATGGCATGAAGATGACCTTGCATATTGATGAGCATATCTTGGCAGACGTCATGGAGGCTCACGGCTTCGATACCAAAACCGAGGCCATTGATTTCGCCCTGCGCGAGATGGATCGCCGCACTAAGTTGCGAGCTTATCGGGACCACGGCTTAGGATTGACCAAAGAGGAATTAAAAGACGCCGTCTATCCTGACTACGTCCCAGGCGATGCCATGGTTGCCGAACCGACGATGACCTTCAATTCTGACAAGAAGAAGTCATGAACGCGGAATCTATCCTGGTGGACTCTCATGTCTTTATCGATTTGATGAGAAAGGGCTCAGATCCTACCCGCGTCATTTTGAGTCGCTACGAGAGCACCGACCTCGTCACCTGTGGGGTTGTGAAAGCAGAGGTCTTACGTGGAATTAAAGGAACCAAAGCCCGCAACAGCCTCGAAAGCTTCTTTAAGATCATGCGCTTCTCCGACCTCGGCGCGGAGGCTTGGGATGATGTCTGGGAACTGGCGTGGCAGCTTGACCGCAAGGGCTGGGTCATTCCCCTCACTGATATCGCAATCGCTAGTTGTGCCCTCCGTTCGGGTGCCTGGGTCATGACTTCAGACGCTCATTTCTACAAAATCCCAAACCTCAAGGTGATTCGCCCAGATTTTTGATTCACTCAAATCGAGCGATTTCTTGCTATTCTCGTCTTTCTAAGGCAAGCAACGCCCGCCGCTCTCTTAAGTGGCCTTAATATAAATCCGTCACTACCATGTCTAAGTTCCGAAATCTCGCCATCATCGCTCACGTTGACCACGGCAAAACTACCCTCGTCGACGAACTCCTTAAGGCCGGTGGCGCATACCGTGAAAACCAAGCCGTCACCGAACGTGCCATGGACTCAATGGATCTTGAGCGTGAAAAGGGCATCACCATTAAGGCTAAAAACACCGCTGTCCCTTGGGATGGCCACACGATCAACATCGTCGACACTCCCGGTCACGCCGACTTCGGTGGTGAGGTTGAGCGCGTCATGAAAATGGTTGATGGTGTGATCCTCGTTGTCGATGCCTTCGGCGGCCCTCAGGCTCAGACCCGTTTCGTGCTCCGCAAGGCTCTCGAAGAAGGCCTCAAGCCGATCATCGTTGTTAACAAAATCGATCGTCCAAACTCTGACCCGCTCGCAGTTCACGAAAAAGTCCTAGAACTCTTCCTCGAACTCGACGCCACCGAAGACCAGTTCGACGCACCCACTCTTTACGGATCAGCCAAGAACGGCTTTTTCTCCACCAAACACGACGCCACGGAAGGCGACTGCGGTCCTCTTCTCGACGCCATCGTCGCCAACATCCCCGCTCCTGTCGTGGATGCTGAGGCCCCCTTCAAGATGCTTGTCTCCAACATTGACTGGGATGACTACGTCGGTCGTATCGCGATCGGTAAGATCGTCGCTGGTTCCATTAAGAAGGGTGACAGCGTCTTCCGCTTCCTCAAGGACGGCACAAAGATCCGCACCAAGGTTGGTAAGGTTTTCGAATACAACAACTTGGGAATTCAAGACACCGAAAATGGTGTTGCTGGTAACATCGTCGGCATCTCCGGATTTGAAGATGCAGACATCGGCGAGACCATCGCGGGTGATGAGAAGACCGAGCCACTCCCCGCCGTCGCGATTGATCCTCCATCTGTCCAGATGCAGTTTTCCATCAACGATGGCCCCTTCGCAGGTAAAGACGGCAAGCACGTCCAGTCTCGCGTCATCCACGAGCGTCTCTTCCGCGAAATGAAAACCAACGTTTCCATTCACGTCGAAGAAACCAACCTCGCCGGAACGTTCAACGTCTCCGCTCGTGGTGCCATGCAGATCGCCGTCCTCGTCGAGACCATGCGTCGTGAGGGCTTCGAGATTCTCGTCTCACGCCCGACTGTTATTCTCCAAGAGGATGAAAAAGGTAAGCGCCTCGAGCCTTGGGAAACTCTCTACCTTGAGATGCCTTCCGAGTATGCCAACCCGATCCTGAAAATCTTAAACGACCGTAAAGGTGTCCTCGAAAACATGGAGACCAATGACTCGTCACAGCGCACCTTGATCACCGCGAACATCCCAACTCGTGGGATCATTGGCCTCGAGTTCGAACTCGTCAACATCACCTCAGGTCACGGCATCATGTCTCACCTCTTCGACGAATATAAGGCATGGGCCGGCACCATCGTCACCCGTCAGGCTGGCACGCTCGTCTCCATGGACACTGGTCCCGCTACCGCTTATAGTCTCACTGCTCTCGAAGGCCGCGGAACCCTCTTCGTGAACCCCACGGAGGAGGTCTACACCGGTATGATCGTCGGAGAAAACTCCCGCGCCGATGACCTCCCAGTCAACCCAGTGAAAGCCAAAAAGCTCGACAACATCCGCTCCGCCGGAAAAGACAATACCGTCAAGCTTCCACCCGCACTGAAGTTTTCACTTGAGCGTGCCATCGAATACATCGACCCAGATGAACTCGTAGAAGTCACTCCAAACTTCCTCCGCCTTCGCAAGCGCATCCTTGATCCAAACGAGCGCAAACGCGCCAACAAGGCAGCCAACATGGGTGTATAGCGGCGGGGACCTCTGGTCTCCCAGCCCAACGTTTCTTCAAGTCGTTCATCTTAAATTAAGGTGAGCGACTTTTTAATTGTGGCCTAACCTCCAGAGACCAAGCTCCACCTCGTGATCCAGCCGAAATCACTCCTCATCCTTACGCTCCTCTCTTTCCTCGGAGGTTGCGTCAGCCTACCTACGAATCAGGCCTCAACCCTCGCGGTCCCCGCCCGCTTCGACGCCACTCCACCCCCCGTCCCCAAAATCGCCACCAGCCTCCGCACTCTCTTCTCCGACTCAAGCCTAAACACCTACCTCTCCCGCGCCGCCAAATCGAACCCCGACCTCCGAGCCTCCGCCTTCCGCCTTGAGGAATCCGGCTTTAACACCCGCACCAGCCGCGCTGCCCTCCTTCCGACCATCAGCGCAAATGGCAATGGCTTCCGCTCCCAAAGCAACTCCTCCGGTCAAGGTTTCGAAGCCGGCACCTTCGATGCCCAACGGTTCTCAGCCAGCCTCGACGTCCAGTGGGAACTCGATCTCTGGGGCCGCATCCGCGCCGGAGTCACGGCGGCCTCGAACGACCAACGCGCAGCCGAGGCCGACTACAAGTCCGCCCTCCAATCCATCTCCGCCCAAACCGCCCAGGCCTACTTCCAACTCATCGGAGCAACCCAGCGAGTCAACCTTGCCGAACGCCGCCAAGCGAGCCTCCAGTCCACCTTTAATCTGGTCGACCGCCGCTTCCAACGTGGCTCCGGCAGCCTTGGCGATGTTAGCCTTGCCGAGACTGATGTCGAAACCGCAAAGGCCCGCATTGCCGAACTTACCGACCTCCGAGACAAAGCGAGCCGCCTCCTCGCAGCCCTCACCGGCAGCTACCCCGACCGCTCTAACCAAGTCTACTTCTGGCCCTCTCTCGACCGCCGCGTCGCTGCCGGAATCCCCTCCAGCCTGCTCCGCGACCGCCCTGATATCGATGCCGCCTACCAACGCATTCGCGCTGCCGATGCCCGGGTCAAAATCGCCCACGCCAGCCTCTTCCCCACCTTCAGCCTCACCGGAAGCTACGGCCGCCAATCCTCCGAACTCAGCGACCTTACCAATGCTGACTTCAACGTCTGGTCTCTTGCCGGAAATATCGCAGGTCCCATCTTCAATGGCGGAGCCGGGCGCGCCGCCCTCGGTGCCGCCAATGCCCGAGCTAAAATCGCCTTCGCACAATACCGCGCCTCCGTCCTCATTGCCCTCCGCGAGGTCGAGGATTCGCTCGGTTCCGAATCACTCCTCGCCACTCGCGAGTCAGCTCTTGTGAACGCCCTTGCCGCCGCTAAAAATGCCGAGTCCCGCATCCTCCGCAGCTACGAATCCGGCCTTGTCGAGATCCTCTCCCTCCTCGAAACCCAGCGCCGTGCCTTCGACACCGAAGAAGCCCTCATCTCAGTCCGCGAACTACGTTACCAAAACCGCGTCGCCCTCGCCCTTGCTCTCGGCAAAGCCTACTAGAAATCGTGAATATCATCCCTAAAATCATCCTCCCGTTCGTCTTAGTCGCGCTCGCCATTTTAGGATACAAAAAGCTGGAAGACAGCAAACCAGAAAAAAAAAGCCGCCCCATCAAAGAGATCGTCACGCAAGCCGAAATCACCGAAATATCCCCCGCCGAGCACACCCCCACGGTCGAGAGCTTCGGCACCGTCCAACCTCACTTCCAGACCACTCTCACTCCGCAAATCAGCGGACTCATCATCAAGATCTCACCCGACTTCCGTGTCGGAAACATCATCCCAAAGGGCACCACTCTCATCTGGATTGATGAGCGCTCCTACCGCTCTCTCCTCATCCAACAGGAAGCGAACCTCGCCGCCGCTAAACTTGCCTACGCCGAAGAAAAAATCCAAGCAGAGCAAGCCCGCGAGGATTGGATTGCCTCTGGTCGAGACCTCACTAAGGCCTCCGATTTCGTTCTCCGGAAGAACAAA
>JALZWJ010000095.1 GCA_023300065.1 Akkermansiaceae bacterium | reverse complement strand
GCTCTTCCGATCTGTCGGTGCTGATGCCGTGATCGCGACAGACCCTGATTGCGACCGTATGGGCGTCGCAGTCCGAAATGGTGAGGGTGAAATGGAACTCCTGACTGGGAACCAAATCGGTTCTCTCCTTGGCTGGTATCGTATTAAGAGCATGTTCGAACTCGGCTGGCTCACTGAGAGTAATCGCAGCCGCGCCGTCTTGATCAAGACCCTCGTCACGACCGAGCTCCAGCGTGTCATCGCTGAGAAATACGGCATCGGAGTCGTGGATACTTTGACTGGATTTAAGTTCATCGGTGAAAAGTTAAAGAAGTATGAGGACTCCATCCCAGCTGATAAAAAGGGCGACTACCGCAGCCTTAGTGAGGAAGAGAGCCGCAAGCTCCGTTTGGAGTATTCTAAGTTCTTCGTCTTCGGCGGGGAGGAGAGCTACGGTTACCTCGCCTCGGACTTCGTCCGCGATAAAGATGCCAATGCTGCCGCTGTGATGTTCGCCGAGTTGGCCGCTTTTGCGATGAGTGAAGGCACGACGATTGCCGGTCTGCGTGAACAAGTTTGGGCCGAGTATGGCGTTTACTTGGAGCAGGGTAGGTCGCTCGTGATGGAGGGGGGCGAGGGCGCGCGGAAGATCGCGGCACTTGTCGAATCCTACAGTTCAAATCCCCCACAAGAGATCGATGGATCCGCTGCGATTGGGGTGAAGGATTACGCGAAGGGCGGGTTTTACGACCAAGAGGGTGATGAGCTTCCAGAAGCTGCAATGCTCTTCATCGATCTAGCGGATGGCCGCCGTTTCGCGGTCCGTCCCTCCGGCACCGAGCCTAAGATTAAATACTACCTCTTTGGAAAAGGTGAGGCGAAGAATGCGGTCGAAGCCTCCCTCGACTCACTCTGGGCTGCTCTCGAAAAAGACGCCTACGAGCGTATGGGATAATGCACGGACTCTTTAGAACTCTGGGCGCAGCCGCATGCGGCGCAGTGCTCGCCATGTCCTTCACTCCCTTCGATCAATCGTGGTTGGTGTGGGGCTGGATGTGGGTTCTTCTCCCGCTGCTCTGGACCGCGGGGCCGAAAAAAAAGGCCCTCCGTGGCTTCGGTCTGGCTTGGGTTTCGGGCCTCGCTTTCTGGGTCATTAATCTGAAATGGCTCGGCTCCGTGACCTGGCCGGGGGCCGTCGCTCTCTCGTCCTACCTCGCCCTTTATTTTGCGATTTTTGGAGGCTTCGCAGCCACCGTGGCGAACCCTTGGCGGCGCCCTTATGTCTCGACCTTGACGATCCCGTCTCGCTTTCGAGAGATGGGTCGCAGTCTCGGCTACGCGGCCCTCCTCGCAGGTTTTTGGTGTGGGCTAGAGTGGCTACGTGGGATCGCCTTGACGGGCTTTAGCTGGAATGGCCTCGGTGTGACTTTTGCCAATAATCTCATCCTCGCGCAGAATGCCGAATACGTCGGTGTGACCGGCCTCGCCTTCCTTCCGGTTTTCATGAGCGCCGTCGCAGTGCAGACAGCGCTCCGCTTTTACCGCCAGTTCCGGGCCGGGGAGGTGAAGACCCTGCACTGGGATTTTGCGGCCGCGCTTCTTCTCATCATGGCTGCGTTTACGGTCGGCACCTCACGTCTCACCTCGGTGACCAATGGCGAGAAGATCGAGGCACGCGTGCTCCTCGTACAGCAAAATATTCCGCAAGTCGCGGGCATGGTGGACCCCGCCTGGGATGCGCAGCGCACGGTCGATGGCTTCATCGAGCTGACTGAAAAGGGGCTGGAGCAAGCCGCGATGGAGGCCGGTAAAGCACTGCGCGAAACGGCGTCGGAAGATGAAGTGGTCCCACTCAAGTCACCAGATCTTATCGTCTGGCCAGAGGCTTGCCTCCCAGATTTCCTCGCGCTTGCGGTCGATGGAACCACCCAGGGAGGCCCTGGGATCGAGAGTGTTTTCGACTACATCACGGGGATGGGAGATGTCACCCTCGTCACTGGGATTAATGAATACACGGGGGATTCTCCCATGGACCCAGCGGTGGATGTCTACAATTCCCTCGTCATGGATTCCGGAAACGGGAGCCGTGCCAGTTACCAAAAGCACCACCTCGTGGTCCTCGGCGAATACATCCCTGACCTGCCTTTTCTTCGGGATCTCTACCGCGATGCCGCGGGGGTGGACTTCGGCAGTGGCATCACACCGGGGCAGCGCTTTGAGCCTCTGAAATTACAGGTGGGAGATCGAGAGGTGGGCGTGATTCCCTCGATTTGTTTTGAAGATACCGTGGCACGCGTGACCCGGAAGTTCGTCCGCAATGAGCCGCAACTCCTCATCAATCTCACCAATGATGGTTGGTTCGGCGAGAGTGAGGGCGCGGCCCAGCATTTTCAAAACGCCATCTTTCGCACCATCGAGCTGCGCCGTCCCATGGTCCGCTCGGCGAACCGTGGCGTGACCGGTGTGGTCTCCGCGGCTGGTGCGCTGACGGATCCCTACACGGGACAAAAGCGCAGCCTTGTCGATGAAGATGGTAGCCATTTCCACCGTGGTTACCTCCTCGCTTCCACCTACATTCCGGCCGATGGAGCGCTCACTCTCTACGCTGCTTTGGGTGATTGGTTCGCGATCACGGGCTTGATCATTGGGTTACTCTGGATCCCGTTACAGGCCCTCTTTGGGAAATGTTCTTCCGGCGCTGATGAATAGATTCCTCCCTCAAGAGGTCTCATTACTATGAGAAAAAACCTTTTGAGAATGATCGGAGTGGCTTTGGTAGGGTCGATGGGAGTGAGCTGCAGCACGCATTATGATTCTTATGGATCGCGCCGTCAGTCAGTGAATCCGGCCGGGGTGGCGGTGGGAGCAGTGGTGCTGGGTGCCCTGGCGTACTCGATCGGGAGGAATGATGGGAAGGGGCGGGAGCACCGCCGCCACACGCGCTTTGAGCAACAACATGATTACCGAGGCTCTCACCACACTGGTCGGCGCGACGACTACCGTGGTGGCCGCCGCCGTTAGCGCGACCCCGCGCTATTCTTCCTTCTCAGGAACGGGGGCTTTCTCCGCTCCTTTGAGGGTTTTGAGGTAGTGCCAGACTGCTTTGAACTGCTTGTCTGCGTCGCCTTCGTAAAAGGTCGGGTTGAGGGCCCTCTCCTTATCGATGGTATATTTCGGCATGATGGTGAGCGGATCAAAGCGCTGCGGCCAATACATCCACGAATGATAGTAACCGGGGCGGAGTCGCTCGCCGGAGAGTTGCAGGTTGGGGCCTTGGCCCTCGAAGGCACCGAGGGCGGGGGCCTCGCCAAGGGCGTGGCAGGCCATGCAGGCATAGCCGCTTGGGCTGACGATTGTCTTACCGGTGGCGGCTAGGTCTGGATCGAGCGTGAATTCTGGGTGGGCGGCTTCCATACCGGCTCGGTAGGTGAGGGCTTTAGAAAGTGGGCCAGCGTGGCCTGCGAATCCGGGCATGCGGGCGGTGAGCCATGGGCGGACTTTGAGGCCCTTTCCTTTGAAGAGGGAGTGGAGCCAATCGGTGCGGAGTTTTTCGCCCGCGAGGGAAATATCGGGGAGTTTGTTTTCCCCGGAGTGGCAGCTCGTGCACTGGAAGCGCTCGGCCGAGCGGTTTGCATATTCGTGTGGGACGAAGCGGCGGAGCGAGGTGTAGTTCTTGTTGCCGTCGATGTTTTTGAAGGCGAGGAGGGCCTGCTTATCATCGAGGCTGAGTCCCAGCTCTGGCGCGTTCCCTTCTTCTTCTGAAAGGCAGCCGTGTTCCAGCCACTCGGTGTTCCACATTTTTTTGAGGTTTGTCG
>JALZWJ010000094.1 GCA_023300065.1 Akkermansiaceae bacterium | reverse complement strand
TATGTTTTTTCTCAACAAAATGTTCAAGCTTCGGGACAAGGTGAATCCGGAAGAGGAAAAGCCCTTTCTGGATCATCTTGAGGACCTGCGCATCATGGTCACTCGTGTCGCGCTGACGCTCATCATCTCGACCTTGGCATGCTTCATTTATAAAGATGAGCTCATGACCATCATCCGCAAGCCGGTTGAGCAAGTCTGGGTGCAACAGCATGAAGCGACCCTTCCGAAGGAGGAAGAAATCTCACTCGACGATTGGGAAAACGCGCTCACTTTCTCGGAAGTCTCAGCCCCGCTGAAACAATACGATGCCGAGCTCTCCGAGCGCTGGTGGGCCAAAGCCACCGATGAAAAGACGAGGCGCCTCACCGAAGCCGCCATCCTTTACCGCGCCGCCTTAAAACTAGAAAAAGGCCAGCAGGAGGATTTCCTCAAATCCATTCCCGAGGATAAGAGTGAGGCCCGTGACCTCGCCCTCAAGCTCCTCATCAGTAAACCCGCCGAGAACCTCAACGCCGAGGGCAATCTCCGGCTCATGAGCTCACTCAAGCCCACCGAGACCTTCATGCTTTCCATGAAACTCGCCTTCTTTGCGGGCATCATCATCTCCTTTCCGATCCTCCTCTACTTCCTGCTCCAATTCATCGTCCCAGGCCTCAAGGATGAGGAACGCAAAGCCCTCTGGCCTGCCCTTGCCGTTGGCTTCGGCCTCTTTCTCAGTGGCGTTCTCTTCGCCTACTTCTACGTCCTTCCAGAGGTCCTCATCTTCTTTTCGGAATATGGAAAAGGGATGGGCGTCTCGAATGATTGGCGCATCGGATATTACATCTCCTTTGCCACCACCTTTGTCCTCATCTTCGGCCTCGCCTTTGAGCTCCCCGTTGTCGTCATGACCTTGGTGAAAATCGGACTCCTGAGCCACAGCATGATGCGGGAAACCCGTTCCTATGCCATTCTCGCGATCTTTGTCATCGCCGCCCTCATCACGCCCACCCCGGACATGATGACCCTCTCCCTCCTCGCCGTGCCCATGGTCATTCTCTACGAGATCTGCATTTGGCTCTCCTACTTCCACGAAAAGAAAGTCGCGAAGGCCGAAGCCGAGGAAGAAAAGGCACACATGTCACGCCTCCTCGCAGACCCTATCAGGGAGGATGATGACGATGATCCAGAAGAATACGACATCGACCTCACCGAAGAAGGTGAAGAAGAAGACGTGAGCGATGACTATATGGACTACCCTGGCGAACACCACGGCCACGAAGAAGATCCAAACTCCGAGCCGCTCACGCCAGACGACGATCACGACCACCTCAATCCGGACGACAAAAAAAGACCGTAAGTGATTCTGGCCAAAGGTCGCTTTCCCCGTAACTCTGGGGCATGCAATCAATGACTGGATTTGGCCGGGCCGAACACGCGAGCGAACGAATCATCGCCCGCGTAGAAGTAGCCACCGTAAATCGTAAGCAAGCCGACATCCACTTTAGCCTCCCCCGTGAACTCGGCGGGCTAGAGGCGGGCCTGCGCAAGACTGTCCTCGGCTTCGTCTCTCGTGGCCGCGTGAATGTCTCCATCCACCTCGAACGCGCCGGGAAAGCTGACGAGGTCTTGGGCCTCGATACCGACCGTGCTAAAGCGCTCGACGCTGCCTTTGCCGAGCTTTCAAAAACCCTCAATCGCCCCATCGAACTCGCAGCCCAAGACTTCCTCCGTGTCCCCGGCATCGTCTCGTTCGATGAATCCGGCTGGGACTCCGACGAAGCCGCCACCGCCATCGCTCCCGCCTTAGTGGGCGCGTTGGAGAAGCTCGTAGAAATGCGCACGACAGAGGGTGAAGACCTCAAAACCGACCTCTTGGCACGCCTTCAAATCTTAGAAGATCACGTCACCGTCATCGCCGAGATTTCGCCCCAAGTCGTGACGCGCCAGCGCGAACTCCTCCATGGCCGCCTCCGCGAAGCTGGCCTTGAGCTAGACCTCAACGATGACCGAGTCCTGAAGGAAATCGCCATCTTTGCTGAGCGCTGTGACATCTCAGAAGAGACGACCCGCCTCGCCTCCCACCTCGGACACTTCCGTGATTTCTTAAACTCAGAGGAGCCTGCCGGGCGCTCGCTCGACTTCCTCTGCCAAGAAATCAACCGCGAGTTCAATACAATCGGCTCCAAAGCAAACGACGCCGGCATTGGCCAAAATGTCGTCGGAGCAAAAACAGAGCTAGAAAAGATCCGCGAACAGGTCCAAAATATTGAATAGCCATGAAAAACACCCCCCTCGCACTCATCTTAGCAACCGTCACGGCAGGAGCTGGCCTCCTTCTTTCCTGCGGTAGTAGTCCCACCGCCACGCCTTTTTCTACGCCAAAAGTCTTCCGTAGCTCGGTCAAAATCACGGAGGCCCTCATCCCCGAGGGTCGATACGGCCGCGCCAAGAATGGGAGAATGTCTCCCCGCTACATCACGATTCACTCGACCCAAAACTACGGCGGCGGTGCAGATGCCCGCACCCACGCCCGCCTCCTGCAACGCGGTGGACTCACCTCTAAGAACAACTCTCTTGGCTACCTCACTTGGCATTTCAGTGTCGACGACCATTCCATCTACCAGAGTCTCCCAACAAACGAGCAGGGCCAGCATGCCGACTACGATGGCACCGGAAACCGGAAATCGATCGGCATCGAAATGTGCGAAAACCGAGGCAACTCCCGCAGCGCCACGCTGGACCGCACCGCGCGCCTCACCGCCGACCTCATGCGTCATCACAATATCCCCATCAGTAACGTCGTCCCCCACCAACACTGGGAGCGCATCCGCTACTCCGATGGCAGAAACCTCGGACACAAGAACTGCCCAAACTTCCTCATGACGAATGGGAAGCCCGGCGCGAAATGGCAGGCCTTCTTGAACCAGATCAAGAGCCACCTCTAGTCATTCAGAGGGCTTTTAAAAGACCAACTCACAAACCCAAGGCATCTGAGCCTTGGGTTTTTTTTATCTCTATTCAGAACGAATCCGCCCTAAGCCTCTACGTTGATATACTTACTGCGGTGCAGCCAGATACTCTGCACGAGTCCTAGCAGGAACATACAGATCACCACGAAGGTTCCAGAGTAACTCACCAGGGGGAGCGGGATCCCGGTAATCGGTGTCAGTAAAATGCACATCCCGATGTTCTCGAACATGTGCGCAAAAAATAAACCGACAACTCCCCCTACAATAATTCGCCCAGAAAGATCACGGCTATAAAAGGCAATGAAAAGGCATTGGATCAAAAGAAGAGCAAAGCCCGTGACCAAAAGTAAGGCTCCGCGGAAGCCTTGTTCCTCGGCGATCACGGCGAAGATGTAGTCGTTATGAGCGGTCTTCCATGGGATGTATTTCTTATCGTGAAGAGAACCCCGTTCTTCCGTAGCGCCCCAGCCGAGGCCCTTCCAGCCAGCTTTGCCGACCGCGGTCGAAACCCAATATGGGGCCCAATTATCATCCGTCTTTTCAACAATTCCGGTATCGACTGATTCTAGATACATCTCGATCCGCTTCGTTCCCCGTTCAGAGACCGAGGGCAGGAGAATAAAGTAAGCAATCGGCGTAAAGCCAATCGCCATCGCCGTTAAAAACACGAGATAGCGCCAAGGAATCCCACTCACCAAGATCGCGACAATCGCGACGGGAAGCCAGACCAAGGCCGATCCCATATCACCGAGCTTCACCACCATCAGGAAAGGAATCCCAGCCAAGGTCGCGATCAAAATCACGCGGAATGAGGGCTCGGCAAAGAAGCGGTGCAGCTTCGGCAGATCTTGCGCCAGCGTGGCAATGGCAATAATCCCCGCGGCAATGGCAAGCTGAGCGGGTTGGAAACTGATCGGCCCCACCTTGATCCGGTGCACTGCATCATCCAGCCCCATCGCTTTCAAGGTCAGCGCCAATCCTACAACATAAAGAGGGACCCCCAGCCATCTCACCCAACGGTAATCGACCAGTGCCGTCACGAAATATACGACCGTGCCTAGAATCATCCACATTTTGTGGCGACTTGCATAAAATTCGCCCCCAGACAATCCGCCCTGCCCCGGAAGGTGCCGAGCCGCACTTTCAATCGCAAAGACCCCAAAAACAAGGAGCCCATACATCGTAAGTACGAGCACCCAGTTCATTCCGAGAATTTTACGAAAAAGCGGCGTCATGATTCCAAAAGGAGCAAGAGATTATCGAGGCAAACGAGCTGGGAACACTTTAAAAATTCAATCTGACCAAATTAGCCGGATTAATCCGATTCCTCCGCCTCGTCGCCGCTTTTTTCCTCACCAAAAAAGAGTCCAGTTGCCTTGTAAAGGCTCAGCCCAAGAAACAGCCAGATGAATCCATTTGCCCAAATCTCGACGAAGAGAAGTCCTTGAGAATCAAAGTTCACAGCTCGGAAGAGCGTGAACAAGGCATTGACAAAAAACACACAGAGGAAGGAATTCCAAGCAGGCCTCAGGGAGTCCGTCGACTTCAAGCGATCCTGGTGGAAGGACAGGAAGGTCAGAACGAGAAAGTGGGTAAGAATGAGCCAAATCATATGAGGGGTCTTTAAAAAAGTTCCTATCGGAACACGGGTGAACAATCCACGACAAACGACCTCTGCCGATTGCCAGCGATGGTCTCTTACGTTTTTTGAAGGTAGCTGGGATCCTCACTCTTCTGGCTGGAAGGTGATTCACTCACCGAGGCAAACGAGATCACGGCACCCACGCCGGGGGCATGAGGAGCGGCCAGCAAGACATTCCCCTCCGCATCCGGGAATACGTAAACGCGTCTACGGTCAGAAAACCACCGACCTAGCCACCCGAGAAGCAGAACTGGAATAGCCACACAAAGAATGATGATGGTGTAGTAAAGGGCTGGCTTTTTTCGGAGCTTTGCCCACCTCCCATCATCTTCGCTGGAGACAACCTGGGCTTTTGGAAAAATCAGGGGAGTCATGGCAGAGTGAGGTCCCCCACCCTTCGCTACGACTTTCTCAAGCCAGTAGAGGCGGATCGAGAGTTGGATCGAGAAACTCTCTAACTGAGAAGAAGGATCAGACTTTTCTAAGGCCTCTTCCATCGCCATGCGGAGGACTTTAACCCGCTCTGCTTGATTGACCGAGCTGGTCACCTTCTCCGAGAAGGCGAGCTGGGATTTCTCAGGCTTTCCAAGGAAATAGAAAACGACCGCCACCGGTTTATCGTGAGCGAGTTGGGTGCGGACAACTTCTTCGATCGACTCGCTGGGCGGAATTTCCTGAAGGGCATCGAAAAGGTAGATGTATAAATCAATATCCGTATCGCGCGCGTGGAAATTCAGAAACCCCTCTCGGTCACGAAATTCCTGAGTCGTGAGAAGCTGTTGTGGGTCATTTAAAAAACCTCTCGGCATTTCATGAAAATAGGTCGCTAGAAATGGCTCAGCCACCCTCGTCGCCCATTCTTCTGTGTCAGGTTCCTCTAGCTCGGTGTCGGGGAGATTACGCACTGCTGGATCGAGCTCAATCGGGTCTTCATTATCTGAGACCAGAAAGGCCAGC
>JALZWJ010000093.1 GCA_023300065.1 Akkermansiaceae bacterium | reverse complement strand
CGAGTGCCAGATCATGGACTGGGCGGATGACACGGCATACTCGCTCAATGACCTTGCCGATAGTGTGAAAGCTGGGTTTCTTACCGTAGAGCGCATCGAGCGTTGGGCTGAGAAGAAGGGGTATGCGATTGATGCCGATTCCTCGTTGGGCGGGCTTTTGAAGGCGATCCGAGGGCAGAGGATCGAGCCCTTTGTGGGGAAGCGAATTGGGCAATTTATTAAGGCGGCCCGCCTCGTCTCTGCTACTAATTTTTTAAGTGGCACGAGTCACCGGTATTCGTTGGAGTTGATCGTTGATGAGGACGTGAAAGCGGAGAGTGAGCTCTTTAAGGAGCTGGCCTACGAGGTCGTCTTCCTATCGCCGCAGCTCAAGCAGCTAGAACATAAAGGGAGCTACATGCTGCGCCGGTTGTGGGAGGTTTTAGAGAAACGTTACGTCCTCGGTGAATCGATCGATGGGCAAGATTTTCGACTTCTCCCTGAAGCGGATGAAGCTGAGGTGGAGGAGGCCGAGACGGCGGCTGAAAAGGCACGCTTGATTTGTGACTTCTTGGCAGGGATGACGGATGGCTATGCGGCGCGGACCTTTAGGAGGCTCTTTGAGCCCGGGTTTGGAAGTATTGGTGATCTTGTCGGATAAGGCAGAGGTCATGCGCTTGGATCGACTTGTCGGGAAATGGGCTGGAGCCGGGAAGCGGAGGACGCGTGCCTTTTTTGAAAGCGGGCGCGTGCGACTGAATGGAAAGGTGGCCGAGGAAGGCGGGCACGCGGTCGGGAAATTCGACAGGGTGGAGGTTGATGATGAGATTCTACAAGCGATGGTGCCGCGATATGTGATGATGCATAAACCTCTGGGAGTGGTGAGCGCTACGATTGATCATGAGCACTCGACTGTCGTTGATTTGATCGCGGAGTCATGGGTAGGCGAGCTCCACTTGGCAGGGCGGCTAGACCGGTTCACCTCCGGATTACTCATTCTGACCAATGACAGCCGCTACTCTGAGTCACTCACTGAGCCAGCTCAAAAAGTGGGAAAACGATACCGCGTCAAAGTGAACGGGGAAATCTCTCAAGAAGTGATTGCGACCTTTGAAGCCGGGATGTGGTTTGCGAAAGAGAAGGTGAGAACCGCTCCGGCGGGGGTTTCTCTCATCGGCCCCTCTGAATGTTGGCTGACGATTTATGAGGGCAAGCACCATCAAGTGAAGCGGATGTTCGCCCGCTTTGATCTGAAGGTGACCGAGCTACATCGCGAGGCGATCGGGGATCTCACCTTGCCGGAGGATCTCCAGGTAGGGGAGTGGAGGCTTTTTAAACCTGAGGGAAGTCCTTAGACTAAATGTCATTGCTGGTGTCGACCTCGGGAGCGGTGGCGGATGTCCCGAGAGCGGGGAGGACTTTGCGAACCAATTTTTTAAGACCGCCTTCGCTCGATTCATAATCGACTTCAGCTTGGCGGACTGCCTTTTCCCAAGCTTGGGCGAAGCCGGGGGCTTGCTCCCGCATCAGGCCGATGGCGTTCTCAATCACGGTGAGTTGCCGGAGTTCCGCTCGTCCTGGCTTGTGCTGGAGAGTGGACATGTTGACGCGGAGATTTTCATTCTGTTCGCGCATCTCTTCGAGCTTCTTTTGGAGGCTTTCGTTTCCCTCGGCATTGACCTTGAGCTGGGTGTTGAGGTGCTGCTGTAGGTCGCGGTTTTCTCCTTCAATCCGCTTGAAATCACGCTTCATGACGCGCCGCGCGGTGAAGCTTGATTTCCAGATGAAGATGGCAACGAAAAGGCCTAGGAAAAGGCCCCATGCGAAATGACTGGAGATGAATTCTTGTAGTGTTTCCATTTTTTGGGGGGGAGAATGAAATTTACTCGGCACCCTCAGCTGGTTTTTCGGCAGGGTAGTCTAAGTTCACCTTGGTGATGACTTGTTCGGTGATGTCGGTAGATTTCCGAAGGTAAAGCACGACCGGCATTTTGCTGCTGGTGTTTCCAGCTGTCTCCAGGAGCCAGTCATAACCCTCAGCATCGGCGATGGCACGGGAGACCACCACGATTTCATTGAGGCGCTTATTCGTCTCGGCGACGACTTTTTCTGTCATTGCGCGAAGTTTTTCGGTCCGGTATTGAGTCCATTCATTGAGAATATCGTCGTAGGATGCTTTGGCCGCTTGACCGTCTTTGAGCATCTTTTTGTGCTCTTCGGATTCTGGATTTAGTTCCTGCAGTGAGCGTTGAAGGGCCTGCACTTTTTTAGCCATTTCGATGACGGCCGCTTTGCGCGGGTCGTTTTCGAGAGATGCTTTTGCCTCTTTGTAGGCGGCGATGCCCGCAAGGTTTAGCTCGTGTGCATCGGATGCCTTTGAGACATCGAGAGTTGCGATCTTCGGCGCGGCGAAGAGGAGGGTGGGTGAGAGGACGAATAAGGAGAGGATGGATAGAAATCTTTTTTTCACGGGAAGTGGGGGTGGGGGTTGAAATGTCTTAGTATGGAGGTTTTTCTTTATTTTGACTGCTCAAGCATGCGGACCAACGAGACTTCGGCTTTCACGCGGACATCTTCAGGAAGTTCGACTTGTGGTGTGAGTTTGTCGAGGCATGCGTGGAGTTTTTCGAGAGTATTCATTTTCATGTAGCGGCAATCCGCACAAGCGCAATGATCGGTGGGGCCGGCGATGAGATTTTTTTCAGGCACTTCTTTCTGGATGCGGTGGAGCATTCCGGACTCAGTGACGACGATGACATTTTTTGCCGGAGTCTCGCGGCAGAAGTGGACCATTTTCTCAGTTGAGCAAACCTCATCCGCTAGGAGACGAACGGCCTTGGTGCATTCAGGGTGGGCCACCACGACGGCATCGGGATACTCGTCTTTGATTTTTTGGATCGATTCCCGGGTAAACTCGACGTGGACGTAGCAGTTCCCCTTCCAGAGATCCATTTTCCGCCCGGTTTGTTCGATGACCCATTGGCCTAGGTTCTCATCTGGGACAAAAAGGATGGGGCGATCTGCCGGGGCTTGGTCGACAATGCGTGGGGCATTGCCAGAGGTGCAGATAATGTCGCAAAGGGCTTTTACGCCAGCGGAGCAGTTGATGTAGGCGATGACGTAGTAGTTCTTTTCTGCGTTCTCTTTGAGGAAGGCCTCGAGCTGGTCGGCAGGGCAGGCTTGCTCTAGGGAACAACCGGCATCTTTATCGGGAAGCACCACTGTTTTAGTGGGGTTCAGGATTTTGGCGGTTTCTGCCATGAAGTGGACGCCGCAGAAGACGATGACGTCGGCATCGGTTTCTTGGGCTTGATAAGCGAGGCCTAAGGAGTCGCCCACGTAGTCGGCGATATCTTGAATCGCTCCGATTTGGTAGTTGTGAGCAAGGATGACGGCGTTGCGTTCCTTTTTAAGGCGAAGAATATCTTCTTTGAGATCAAGAACAGGCTCGTTGGACATGGTGAGACTTTCCGGGATTGGCCGGGGGAAGACCAGAATTAAAAGCGACCCATCTGGATCTGTCCGGTGTGCTTAGCGCCATCTGCGACGGTGAGGGTGCCCACTCTGACGTTCCCGGTGAGGGTAGATCTTTTCTCAAGCGCAAGGCGGCCGCGGCAGTCGATGTCTCCTGTCACGAGGCCGTCGATCTTACATTCGTTGGTCGCCACGGTGTGAAGGAACCCGATCTTAGCTCGTTTTTCAACGAGAAGTCGGTCGCAGACGACGGTGCCTGCAATCTTGCCGTGGCGGCGTAGGGTAAGGTCGCCGGAGCATTCTGCGTTGCCGGTAAAGTCACCTTCTACGATGAGATTGTGACATTGAATGGTGGGGCTTAAGGCGATTCCTTTTTTGTGGATGTAGACATCTCCACGAGTTTGGATTCGGCTACTCCAAGATTCCTTGATGTGCTGATCCTTCATGGAGATCAAGCGACCGCACTTACGGCATTGGGTGGAGTTTGCGAGAGCGTTTGCGAGGTGGGCATCGCCACACTCAAAGCAGGTCGCTAGGCGTTCATTCGCGGCTTTTTTTTTCGAGCTTGCGCGATTGGATTCTTCGTCTTCGTCCAATTCTCGGTGGTAGCGAGGAATGTGATCTTCCTCGTCAGAGTTTGGATTGGATGAAGAGGCTGGTGCTTCCTTTGGGTCGGCGGTGGGAGGAATGTCCGTTTTGGGTTCCACCGGCTCCGGCTCAGGGGTGGGCTCTGGCTCTGGTTGCGCTTCCGGAGTGGCTGCTGGTGCAGGGGCCTCTGGTTTGATTTTTTGCTCGGGGGCCGACGTCACTGGGGGAGTGTTTAACTCCGGTTCAGGTTCAGGTTCGGGCGTCGGGGCTGATTCAGCGGGCTTTTCTTCTCGTGCAGAAGTTTTGGCGGCTTTTCTTACGGCAGGAGAGGGGAGGCTTTCCTCACGTGCTTTATACTCGATCTCAACCTTCGGTTGAGGGGGGCGGTGAGCGAAAGGGTCCGGGGTTGCCTCGGCCCGTGCGGTGACCTCTCCCCCTTTTGAGAAAGAGAGATATGCCTTGCAGCCTTTACAATACGAGGAGACAGCCAGCGGGGATTCCTGCTGGGTGTGCTCACAAAGAGGACAAGTAACCGCGAGGGGGCCCTTGTTTTTGTCTTTGAAAAATCCGAAGGCCAAGGTCGTTCGAGGGGGGAATACGACTTAGGTCTAGGAAGTGCGGGCAGCGTCCTTGTTAGGTGAGCCGTTGCCTTGCTGCTTTTTCGAGCTTCCCTGAGAGGATGAGTTGTCTTTTTTCGGGGCTGATGAAGAAGGGGCGCCAACTTCAGATTTACCGACGAAGATCGCTCCTGGCTCGATGGAAAGGGTGCTGGCCTTAACGTCGCCAACCATCTCAGCACTTGCTTTGATTTCGACCCGTTCGGTGCAGACGATGTTGCCGTGGACCTTACCGTAGATGACGACGGATTTGGTGCTGATCTCAGCCTTAATGTGGGCGTTTTCAGCAACGGTGAGGGCTCCGTCAGAGCTGATTTCACCGTCGATACGACCGTCGACAAGGAGGTCGTTTGTGAAGCGCACGGAGCCCTTAATGTGGACGTCGTTGCTGAGAATGTTGCGTTGTCCTGTGGTAGGAGCACTGCTTGCGACAGAGGGGCTCTGCGCTGGCGAATCGGTAGATAAGCTGGCGGAGGAGGGTGCCTTTTGGGCGGGACGGGCTGCTGGAGCGTCTTCAGGAGACTTGCTGATGATTTTTTCGAACACGGCTAGTGATGGGTTGTTGGGAAATTAATGGAGCAGGATGCTTAAGAAAGAAAGAAGGAATTCGGGGAGTTCGGATTATTCCGAAGCGGGAGCCTCAGTGGCTTCCGGTGTTTCTGGTTCTGCGGGGGCTACCGGTAGTTCAAGTGGTGGTAGGTCGCTCGGTGAGAGATCTGTTTCTGGCTGAACTGCTGGGATTTGGACGGGGAGTGAAGTGGCTGTGGGAGGGAAGGCTGGCGCGGTTGGCTCAGGAGCCTTTTCGGTAGGTGCTTGAACTCCGATGAGCTTCAGGCGTTCACGGGCCATTCCTTTGACCTGAAAGTGGCTGTCTTCATACTCGGTCGTGATGCGGTCGTAGAATGCTTTGGCCTCATCTCCATTTCCCGCGGTGAGGGCGAGGTCCCCGAGGGCGAGGAGGGCGAGTGAG
>JALZWJ010000092.1 GCA_023300065.1 Akkermansiaceae bacterium | reverse complement strand
CCTTAACCCTTCGTAGGGAGGGCGCGGTTACGGCGAAAGAGCATGAGGCTGCCGAGGAAAGTGAGAAGGGCGGTGGAGGGCTCCGGAACTCCCGGGATGGACGGGGTTGTGGAGGCGTCGACTTGTTTGAGGCCGAAGCGCTGATAGTCCTGCTTCGTTTCTAAGACGACCGCTCCACTCACAGGGGTGACGAGTTGGTATTTTGCGGCGATCTTTGCGAGGTGGGCGTGATCGGTGGATCCAACGGCGTGCTTTTTAACCTGCTGCCAGACGTGCCAGCGGGCGAGGTGATCCCAGACTTCTTGCCCTTCGGTAGGGGCGGCGGGTTGCTCAAGCCACTGGAATTTCTGAGAACTCGGCTGGATGAGTTTTACGAGTTCGGCAGAAAGTTTATCAGGTGAACTGGGGCGGGCGTTGTTCGCGATTCCAATCCGTTTGGCCGCTTTTTCGAGAAGACGATTTGGGCCTCCGGCGAGGTCGATGACGCTGAAGTCAACTTGATGGAAGCCTCGTTCAAGAAGCTGGAGGAAGCCTTCTTCGTTCTTAAATGAAACGGGCTGGGATCCGTGCAGCCAGATGAGGTGGCGGGTGCGCCTCTCGTTGGCGAGGTGGAGGCCTGCTTCCAGTGCTGGAATGCAGTCCTGTCCGCCACCGAAGTGGAATTCGCTGAGACTGGTGAAGTTTGTATGAACCTCTTCATTGGCGGCGAGAATGACTTCGATTTCATGACCTGAGTTACGCAGCACGGCAATGGCCTCGTCTGCGGCATCAGCCCAATCGCCAAAGTATGATGAGCCATCGACGACAAGGACGACGCTTTGTTTTTCGGTTTTGGTGTTTGCGGGGAGGGGGATGCGGACGAGCTTTTTACCGGAGAATTGATCGCCGGTCCAGACGGTGCCGACTTGGTCTGGAAGCGCACATTGCACGTGGGTGTGGGCGGCCATGAGGTGGCGAGCTGAGAGGGTGCCGTGAGTCTCGCGCCATTGACCTTTTGTCCCTTTTCCTTTGAGGCCATCGAGGGACATTTCGAGATCGCCTTGAACCCAGATATCGGTGTCGAGCTCGGCGGAGATCCCAAAGTTTTTCTCGATGATACGGGGCAGGAAAAGACGGCCGTCAGAATCGAGCGGGGCGGTGATGCCGATCCGGATGCGCATGTTTTCTTCCGGGAGAACGGGGAAGCATTGAACAAGGACGCGGTCGGATCCTACCCAGCGAACTAGGACGGGGTCGCGCCTTTCTGCGACGGCGACAGATTTGTAGGCTTGCGTCACTTTTGCGGTGGAGGAAAAGGCGGCTTCTTGGGCCTCGCCATTGACCCAGAGTGTGAGGCGGGAGACGACTCCCTCGTTCGGAAGGAGCAGCTGCATGCGGGCTTCTTTGTTACGGAAACCGGAGTTTTCGAACTCCATGGTCCATTCCCAATAGCCAAGGCCGGAGGCCGAATCGACGTGAGCATCGAGCCGAGAGGTCGCGAGATCGAGATCTGCGACACGAGCGGAGACTCCATCGCTTCCGAGATCTTTATCGAAAATTACCCCGCCTGCGGTTCGTCCACCCCCATGGCTGAAAAGCCCAGAGCTTGGTGGTTCTTCGCTATTGAAAGCGCGGCCAGTGACGCGGTAATAGAGTTCGTGATTTTGCTCGCTGCGGTTTTTCGTTCTTGAGCTGGAGCTGAAGAAGGTGGTCCTCAAAAGACTCGGAATGAAACCTGAAGTATCAGTGAAACTTCTTTGGCCAATCGGGCCCTCGTAGCACATCGCGAGAAGGGTTTCCTCAGAGCCTAGACTCCGAATGAGAGCTGGATTGTTGTTGGCTACGCCATAGCGGGTGATGTAGGCGGGAGCCTCGACAAGGAGCAACAGACCGAGGCCGAGGAGCATTCCGATGAGCCAAGGGGTGTGATGAGATTCTGGATAACCGCGTTTAAGGAACCCAAAGGTAAGGTAAAGCGGCGCGGCTGCGGCCAGCGCGCACAGGAGGAATAGGGGGACCGCTAAGAGGCCTAACCCGACGGTCGCGATGACTCCTGCGCCATACCCGAGGGTTCCGATGAGAAGGATGGGCAGGAGGAGGAGCCCCCAGTATCCAGCGACAATAACACCCGCGCCACGGAGAATGGTGAGCCAGATAGGTCTCGATTTTTCAAAAGTGTTGAAGAGGTTAAAGAGGCCTAAAATGGAAAAGGAAAGGATGAGGATGATTTGAGGAAGGCGGGAAAGGGGATCAAAAAACAAGGAGGCAAGTGTGCCGGTGAAAATCTCACCAAGGACGATCACGAGCGGCCAGATACTGTAGAAAAAGGGCATCGTGAAGAATCCTGCGCAACGCCTTAAGAAGCCGCGGCGAGGTTCCTGTCTAATGGGGGAGGATTCCCAAACCTGCATGCTGGGCAGAGCCATTTCATCAATCGCTCTTTCTACTTGCGGAAGGGTGACGGGCTCCGTGCTTCCCTCGCGGCTGTGCCAGAGGTGGGCTTCCAGATCTGCTCGCACTTCCTTAGGGTCTGCTTGCTCAAGCTCCCACCGAGCGCGGTGAGTTTGTTCCCAAGTATCGAGGGCATGTCGGGCTTCTTGGGTGAGCCAATGATCGTTCTTCATGAAAAATTATTTTTGAGGATTGCTGAGTGATTGTACGGCGGCGGTGAGGCTGCCGTAGTAAGACTTCATGGCGAGACTGCGGGCCTTGCCAGTCGCTGTGAGGCGGTAGTATTTACGGGCGGGGCCAGCATCGCTTTCTTCGAGCCGGGACTGGATGAGTCCTTGTTTTCTCATGCGTGAGAGAAGGGGGTAGATGCTTCCCTCTGAGGCATCGAGGCCGGGGGCATTGACGAGCTTTTTGACCAGTTCGTAACCGTAGCTTTCTTCGTCCGCGGCGATGGAGGAGAGGACGCAGAACTCCAGAATGCCCTTCCGAAGTTGGACTGTCCAGTTGTCGAAGCCATCGCTCATATGAAAATAACTAACGGCAAGCTACCTTGTTATGCAAGGTTTATTTCAAGGGAGGTAGATGATGAAGGTGATGATGGCCGCCGCTTAGAACGGCGGGGGAGACTTGAACGTGAGGCGTTCAGCCGTTGTGGGGTGGGTGAAAGTCAGCTCGGTGGCGTGGAGTTTCATCTCGCCGGGGTTGATTCCATTTCCATAGAGCGGGTCCCCGACGATGGGGATGCCGAGCCCTTTCTCATGCGCCGAGTGCACCCGCAGTTGGTGCGTGCGCCCCGTGATGGGGTGAAAGGCGATGCGGGTCAGGCCGTTTTCAATGCCGATTTTTTTCCAATGCGTGGTCCCCATTTTTCCATGCACGTCATCATAGATTTGGTGCGGGCGGTTCTCGACATCGAGGCGGAAGGGGAGGTTGATTTCACCTTCTTCCCCGGCCAACTCACCTTCTAAAAGGGCGAGGTAGTGCTTGTCGGTGAGGCGGTCTTGAAACTGCCGTGAGAGGTGACGGTGGGCCTCTGTGGTGAGGGCCAATACCATCAAGCCGGAGGTGTCCATATCGAGCCGGTGGACCGATGGCTGGTCAATGCACCCCGGAATGGTGGTGCGGATCCGGTGGGAGACGGAATCAATTTTTTCCGGCCCACGTCCGGGAACCGAGAGGAAGCCGCTGGGTTTTTCGACGACCACGATGTCTTCGTCTTGGTAAACGAGAGTCATTTCGTGGGGACTTGAAGGATGGCCTCGATCATCTGCTGAGTCTCTTCGATGTTGTGCTGCGGGTGCGGTGGCATCGGCTGCTCACCCCACACTCCCACGCCACCTTTGATGATTTTCTCGGCGAGGGTCTCGCTTGCCTTTGGATCGTTCTGATACTTTTTAGCAACATCGCGGAAGCTTGGCCCAATCGATTGATGCTGGGTGCTGTGACACGCGAGGCAGGTCGTGCCGGCGATCAATGCGGTGCCGGGGTGATCCGTAGGGAGGCCCGCCATGCGTGGATCAGAGGCCGGGGCTTCGATCACTTGAGGGGTATCGGAGTAGGTCACACGCTTTAATTTACCGTCCTTACCATCATACCACGCTGAGCCGTATTCGAGGATGTAGAGCTCTCCCTTAGGCCCCATCTCCATATCGCCGGGATGGACGAAACGATATTTTCCAAGCCAAGATTCATTCCATGCGATGTCACCTTTTTCATCGAGTTTGATGAGGCGCATCCAAGTGCTGGTCCAATCGTAGATGATAAGGCAGCCATCGAGCGCCTTCGGGAGGCCGCCCTGATCAGTCGGGTAGTGATCGGCATAGAAGACCGGACCAGCGCAGGCTGAGGCGCGTGAGTAGAACCAGAAGGCCGGTTGAGCGGGGGGGAGTTCGGTGAGGCCAGTGTTGTTGACTGATGTGTTGATCGGCTTGGCGGGGTCGAATTTTGCACCCTTCTTCTTCGTCACGAAGTCGTAATCGGTGTAGGCCTTGTTATCCGCGCTGAAGTAGGGCCAGCCATAGTTTCCGGCTTTGCGGGCCCGGTTGATTTCGTCATATCCACGTGGGCCACGGCTGGTGTCCTTTCCGGCATCGGGGCCGACTTTTCCCCAGTAAAGGTCATTCGTTTTTTGATCGACCGAGATTCGGTAGGGATTCCGGCACCCCATCACGTAGATCTCAGGTTTTGTTTTATCGGTGCCTTTTGGGAAAAGGTTTCCTTCTGGAATCGTGTAGCCGCCTTCTGCGGTGGGCTTGATACGGAGGATTTTACCACGTAGGTCGTTCGTGTTTCCGGCGGAGCGCTGCGCGTCATACCACTTGCGGTCTGGGCCCTCGTCGATCGGCGCTGAGCCATTTGATTTGAATGGGCATGTGTTATCTCCGGTGGAGAGGTAGAGGCAGCCATCCGGCCCAAAGGCCAAAGACCCACCCTCGTGACAGGTTCCATTCTCACGATCTTGCGGGACTTCTAGGAGCGTCTTAGGCGAGTGGATTTTCTTCCCATCAAATTGATAGCGAGCCAACCGGTGGACTGATTTTTCCTTCGCCGAGTAGTAGAGATAAAGCCACTGATTTTTTGCAAAGTTCGGGTCCAGTGTGATGCCTAGTAAACCGCATTCCCGTGCGTATTGGTCTTTACGGACCTCGACGGGCAGCGTCTCAATGAGCTTTATTTCCCCGCTCTCGGGATTCACGATCTTTAACGCCCCCGTCCGCTCGATCACGAAGACAGCCCCCCTCGGCGTGACCGCGATTTCCATCGCATCAACAAAGCCCCCCGCCACCGTATCGACACGGAAGTGCTCGTCCGCAGGCACCTTCGCCTCGCCAAAGGCGAAAAGAGGGAGCGAGGCGAGTAGGGCGCTTATAAATCTCATCCACAAACCATGGCTTGAATCAGAGAAGAGGGCAAGCGTGTCAAAGGTGGATCAACCCGTCTCGCGGAGGCCGGATGAGATTGCATTGATGGTGAGTTGGAGCGCGAGGAAGTCGCGGTCAAAGCGTCCACCTTCCTCCTCCACGGGGCTCCCCGCAGCACGCCAATTTTTCAACAATGAGATCTGCTGTTTGTGGAGAACCTCCAGAGGGACCTCACGCACCGCGAGCGTTTTCTCCATGCGAGGGCGGCGGGAGTCGAATTCACGGCCGAAGAGGTCGTATACTAATCTACGGGTTTTATCATATTCCTCTAAGATCTGGCTGAGGAGACGCTCACGCAGAGCTTCATCCGGGCAGAGGTTCGCATACTGCTTCATCGTCTCCATATTCGCGGAGGCGAGGGAGGACTCGATGTTGGTGAAGACGTAGCGGAGGAAGTCAAACTTAGGAAGATTGTCCTTAATGTTCTGGTAGGCTTCCTCGCCGATTGCCTCCAGCCCGGAGCCGACGCCATACCAACCAGGGAGGTAGAAGCGGGCTTGCGTCCAGGAGAAGACCCACGGGATCGCGCGCAGATCTTTGAGCGAGGCTTTCTTGCCAGTGCGGCGAGAAGGGCGAGATCCGAAGACGCCGG
>JALZWJ010000091.1 GCA_023300065.1 Akkermansiaceae bacterium | reverse complement strand
CTAAACAAATTCCAAATAGGAATGCTCGAAATTCTAAACGGAGATTAGAGAGACTGAATCAGGGCAAGCGAAGTTTATGGGTCGTCCCGCTTTCTCAACTGTTTTGCGCCATCCGTGATGTGCCTAGAAATAAAAAGTGCCAGGAAGTCACGGCAATGAGGGACAAGCTGCGGCTGCTACGTTTCCGTCCTGACCGAATCCACAAGCCCGCACTCCGCGACTCCTGACGGGGGAGGGAGTAAGGGAGAGTGGGCGAAAGGGCAAATACTTTCGGCAAGGGGAGTGGGATTTCAGCCTTTGATGGGCTCTTTTGCCTCATCAGGAGCCTGAGAGATCATCGCCTCGCAGGACGGGGTGCGAGGCGCCGCGTGGTGTTCTTTGTGCCGAGATCGTTGATTGGACCCAAGCTGGAGATTTGATTCGTCTTGGAGAGTTCGCCGGTCACGATTGGATGAAAGGTGCGGTTGTAGAGTCTGATTTTTGAGGCGTAATAGGTTTCGGGAGAGAACTTGGCAAAGTGCTCCTCATAGCCAGTTGGGACGCCGGGGTAGGCGGTGCTGAGGAAGTCAAATCTCATGGGGTAGCCGACGATGATGGAGCGTTTTATGAGGGCTGGTTGAGCGGCGGTGAAGCGGATGGTGTGGCTCCTGCCCTTGATCGCGGCGAGGACGTGATCTCCGAGCGCGTGGGGAGCGGGGATGATCTCTAGGTCGATCTTCTGTGAGTGATTCGAATCAGAGTGGATGTAGAGGAGCGGGCCGTAGGCGGCATTGCCACGGGAGCCTCGCAAGGTGCCTTTATTAGGGAGGGAGTATCCCTGCACGACGCAGTCTAAGACTTCGCAGTTTGAGATGGTGGCGCTCCTAGCGAGGTAGAGTTTGATCCCGCCACGGGTCTTGGTGACTTTGCAATTCTCCACCGTCATGTGGCCGGTCCCTTTGTAGGCGCGAATGCCATCTTCGACGAGGTTGATCATGTGGTCTTTTGGGATGGGGATGCCGCGGATTGATTCCGGCCACTGCATTTGGTAGTTAAATTTCTTGGCGAGGTCCTTCGGGTGATCTTCTTTGTAGAGGTCATTACTGGGGCGGACTTGGCCCTCGACTTCGCAATTTTTAACGGTGATTTGGTCGCCCCCTTGCACGAAGATGGCGTGCCCAAAGGCCTCCATTTTTACGGAACAACCATCGATGATGATGTGGTCGCCCGTCATGAGGATGCCGGAATGTTTCCGCAAGGCGATGACAGCTCCGCCGCCGATACCGTAGATGTTTCCGTATCCGTAGGGAGAGGATCCGCGAACCGTGAGGTGGCAATCGATGAGCTGGATGTGATCCCCCTCAAGTAAGATGTCAGTGGTGGCATGTGCGGGGTGGTTGGCAGGGTTTTGGTTATAGCTGCCGAAGTTGATGGGCGCTCCGGTGTGCTCTGGGTGAGGGGTGTCAAAGGTGCCTCCTCTGAGGGTGACGTGATCACCCGAGACGAGGTAGCCTCTGATCTTATTGTGGTGGGGCGTGCCCCGGTTTGATTTCCCAGGGTTACTGAGCAGGCTGATGGGAGTCCGCAGGGTGACGCCGGTGAGGTCCAGCTCATTATGAGATCCAGACATCTCGACGCCGATCTGCCCATTGATGAGGTCAGGAATGTCATAGGTGCCGGGCTTCATGGTGACGAGTTGATCGCTTTTCGCCATGGTGGCGCGGAGTTGCTCGATTGAAGAGACGGTGACTTTTTTACGGATCGCTTGGAGGGCGTGAACGCGGAAGTTAGAGTAGATGTGGTGGGTTCCTACCATGCGGAATCCGAAGTATCCTTCCCGGTAAATGGGGAAGAGCTTGGCATCGTATTTCAGGGGACGCATCACGCGTTGGTCGTCGGCGTCGCGGGTTTCGATTTGGGCGTCGTCGCCGTGAGATATTTCGTAAACGAGTTTTCCATCGACGATGTATTGGATGACATCGTCAAAGGCCACGAGCTGGACCCGCATGAGGTGGTCCGGCTTGATGAGGGAGTCGGCCACGCCATCGCGGGAGTTCAGGGCGAGGTGCGCGGCGGGCTTGCCAGCGACTTCGCGGGGGTAGCGGCGCATGCGTGTGGTAGTATTTCTCCCGCCGCCGGTGCTGGCATAGTAGCCTTCCATTTGATGGTAGGTGGAGAAGTCCCCCGTGTATTTTCCGGAGTCGAAGAGGTCGCCCTCGGGATCATTGGCCATCCAGAAGTTGTTGAGATCGCGGGGGAGGAGGTCTTTATTTTTGGTGGAGGGACTTGGGCAAAGGACGTCGTAACTAATCGTAACACGGGTTTTGAGCAGCTCCTTAAACCACGCGGTGCAACCGCGCCCTGGGAGGAAGCAGTCAAGGGTGCCATTTTTAGCGACGACTTTGGGCTCTGGTTTCTTGTCGTTTTGTTGGATCTGAATGACCCAGTGATCGAGCGTTTTGAAATCATCGCTCGCGATCAAAGGGCCGACTTCAAAAAGCCCGACTCCTTTCCCCAGAACGGCAGGGGCTTTTGCCAAGAGGGGCAGGCAGGTGAAAGTGGTCACCAGGAGCGTGGTAATCAGAGAGTAGATTCTCATAGTGGTGAATTTTTTGCAGAAACGGTGGGTAAGAGACAGGCCGAACCTCTAGTCCTTCTTCGGATAAGGTGCTGCGAGGGGCTGGCGGTAGTGCATGAGAGTGCCCCATGAGAGGTGTTGGCGGTGTCGTTTTTCAGGACGGTGAGCTTCCGCGATTTTTTTGCTGTAGGGCATTTTTAGGCCCATGCGGTTTTGGTAGTGGTTGAGGACGCGCTCGTAGATCGGGCGGAAGTTACCTCGGGATTTTGGCGAAATATTTTGGTAGAAATACCGTCCTTCTACGCTGCGAAAGGGCTCGTAGGGGACCTCTTCCCCGAGGTTGTATTTTGCGGTGTATTCGAAGCCAAGGGCGAGGCGCCAGTCGGCTGTGGCATAGAGATCGACCCCTTGTTTCCACGCCATTTCACAGGCGCAGCTAAGGTAGCCGAGGCCCATTTGCACGTGGAGTTGATCCCGCCCACTTTCTTGGCATTCGCCATAGTGGTTGAGGTATTTATGGATGTTCCCATTACTCTCTCCGGTGAGGAAGTGGGTGGTAGCCCGCTCAAACATGGCGCGGTCATCGAGAAAAATTGCCATCGCGATCATGGTTTGGATCATGGCTGCGTCCCAATTCCCGTTTGCGCTGGGGTAATAATCTTTGATGGTCGGATAGTAGACTTCGCGGAGCATGTGCTCAAATTTCTTTTGATCTGCTGGTAACCATTGTGTGTTGGTGTGGCGGATGAGCTCGGCCGCATTGCAGAAACGTGCGCCGTCCATTCCGATGAGTAATCTGGCATCGTGTCCGGTGACGGATTCTAAGGTTCCTGACCATGCGTTGAGAATTTCAATGACCTTGGTCGCATGCTCTGGGTTGCCTGTGAGGCTCCACTGGAGGGCGTGGACGTAGGCTGCGGCGGCATCGGTCGAGTGGTCGGAGCTGCCGATGTCGGGCTTGTTCCTCGCTCCTCTCACGACCTTAGCGAGTGGGCTGGGCGTGTAGGTGAGTGATGCGAGAGGGTCGGCGCGGAGTTGAGCCCATGCGCTCTTCCACGGTTCTTTGTCGGAGGAGATTTTGCTTTTAATGAAGGCGATCTCTGCCGTGCTGTGGAGGAGCCCGGGATGAGTGAAGGGCTTGCCAGCTTCCGCCATGAGGGGCTGACTCACGGCGAGACCTGCTAGGCAAAGGGCGGCGATTTTGGCAATTCTCCTCATTCTCATGAAAGAGAACGAGAGCGAGGAGCCGAGTTTTGCATAATTCACTCAGATGGGGTGACTTTTTGAGGCAGCCTTATGCTGCGATCCAGACGAGGAGGGACAAAAGCACGATGGTCGTGAGAAAGAATCCCAGCATAAAGAGCAGGCCCGTGGAAGAAGGTGTTTTGACAGAGGGGCCAAAAGTGAGGGGCGTGCTTCCGGGGAGGAGCTTCTTCTGGTCAGGGTTACTCTCTCCTTTTTCTCTGGTGCTGAGCTTCCGGGATTCAGAATAGCGATCAGCATAAGAAGGTCCGCCAAGGCCTCTGTAAGCTGGGAATCTTTTTCTCATACCGGAATAATGGCAGGTCAGCTGGGCTGTTGCAGTTGTAATGGGGGAGGAGATTTGTAATCCAGAGGGCGGGGACAGAAAGCTGGAGCTTTCTGTTACGGCTTGGTTGTGGGAGGGGAGGTCTACTTGGCGGCGTTCCAGAGGGTATCCATTTGCGCGGGGGTGGCGTCATCGAGAGTGATGTTCTCTTTTTTGAGGCCTTTTTCGATGTGATCGAAGCGGTGGAGGAATTTTTGGTTCGTTCCCTCTAGGGCGACTTCTGGATCGACGTCGAGTTTACGGGCCAGGTTGGTGACGATGAAGAGGAGGTCGCCGATTTCGGCTTGGAGCTCGCGCGAGGCGGGTTGGCCGGGTTGGTGTTTTTCTAGTTCTTCTCGTACTTCAGCCAATTCTTCGTCGATCTTCTCGGTGATGCCGGCGGTGTCTGGCCAATCGAAGCCTACTTTGCTGGCTTTCTTTTGGATCTTAGCGGCTTTAAGCAGGGCAGGGAGGCCTTTGCCAACACCGTGGAGGTAGGGTTTTTCCTCGTGGCCCTTTTCGGCACGTTTGATGTCTTCCCACTGGGTCAGGACGCCTTCGGTATTGTCGATATCAGAGTCGGCGTAGACGTGGGGGTGGCGGCGGACGAGTTTCTCGGAGATCCCGCGCGCGATATCGTCGAGGTCGAACTGTTTGTTCTCTTGCGCGATTTCGGCATGGAAGACGACTTGGAGGAGAACGTCGCCAAGTTC